>NZ_JBHYVB010000023.1:75769-85595 GCF_042750115.1 Streptomyces sp. NPDC059455 | reverse complement strand
CACACGTTCGCGGGTGTTGTGGGGGTGTATTTGTGTGTGGGCGCGGGGGGGTGGGGGGGGGGGTTTGGGGGGGGGGGGGGGGGGGGGGGGGGCGGGGGCGGGGGGGGGGGGGGGGGGGGGGGCGGGGGGGCGGGGGGGGGGGCCGGGGGGGGGGGGGGGGGGGCCGGGTTCGGGGGCGGCTGATTGGGCGGCGGCTGGTTCGGAGGGGGCTGCGGTTGCTGCTGCTGGCCAGGGTCCGAGGGCTGGTCCTGGGGCTGCTGCTGAGCCGGGTCCGACGGCTGGTCCTGCGGCTGCTGCTGGCCCGGGTCCGTCGGCTGGTCCTGGGGCTGGTCCTGGGGCTGCTGGCCGGGGTCCGAGGGCTGGTCCTGCGGTTGCTGCTGACCCGGGTCCGACGGCTCGTCGGAGGGCTGCGACTGCTGCGAGGGGGTTCCGGACGGGCGCTCGGTCTCCAGCGGGGTGAACCGGTCCGACGGCTTCATGGTGACCTTCGGCGCCTCCCGCAGCCGCGGGGCGTGCTGCTCCCCCGGCATCGCCAGGTACTTGGGGTAGTCGGCGCGGGCCAGCACCGTGTCCCGCGGGTCGCCGCTGCCGTCGCCGTCACCGAGCGGGCGCTTCAGGAGCTCGGCCTTGCCGATCCCCACCAGGACGAGGTGCTTGGCGTTCTTCGTGGCCGGCCGGATGACGGTCACCGTGCTACGGGAGAAACCGTTCCACTCGGGCCCGGTGAAGGTCGGCTTGGCATTGCGCGGCGGGGCCGAGACCCTTACCGGATTTCCGGAGTCGCACTTCACGACGGGCAGACCGCGCTCATCCACGAAAACCGCCGTTCCGGCCTGGAGAACGGCGGACACCGGCTTCACCCCGCCACGGTAGCCGTAGGTCTTCGCGTAGGTGTCGGAGCGCAGGGTGACGCTCGTGAGCCGGTTGACGAAATCGGGGATGCCGTCGGGCGAGATGTGCTGGACCTTGCTCCAGGCGGCGCCCCTCTGCTTGTCGGCGTCGAGGTCGTGGAGCAGTCCCTGCCGGTCACAGGGCTGCCGGTTCCGGACCCCGGCGTAGAGACCGGGGGTGTTGCCGCGGAAGGCACGCCCTCCGTTGGAGGGCGAGACCACGTGTTTGCGGTCCCGGCCCATGGAGGAGGTGAACGCGGGGACAGAGGTCTTTCCGACGGGTTCCCGCCGGTATTCGACCGTCGAGGCGTATCCGGGGGCTTCGCCGGGCGCCTCTTTGGAGGCTTCCCCGGATGCCTTTTCGGAGGAGGAGACCATCCCAAGGACCACCACGACGGCGATCACGACGACGAAACCGACGACGAATGCTGAACGACGCGAGGGGAGGTGCCATGAGATCGAGCGCATTTCCCTCTCCTTCCCTTACCTCGCCCCCCATCCTGCGCTCGCTCCGCACACCCCCGCTTCCCCCGAAACCTTGACATCTCACCCCACCTTTGGGGGACTTGGGCCGCGTTTACCCGTCGCCGCTCGCAGAACCGCCCCCGATCCGGGGTGCACCCGGACCGGGAGCGGTCACTACCCCTCGCGGTCTGTGCGCGGCGAATCCTCCGACCATGTCGGATCTTCGTCGCGTATCTAGACTAAACGGACGTGCTCCAGTTGGCAGCGGAACGGACAGGAGATACGGACCGGAGTTCCCGCCCGGAGTTCCAGCCCGGGGTGACGGACCAGGGTGACGGACCGGGGTCGGACCGAGACGGACCGGGGTGGCGGACGGCAGTCGAGGAGGACCGGATGAGCGGCCCTGTGGTGGCGGGGGTCGACGGCTCCCGGCGCAGCCTTACGGCGGCCGAGTGGGCCGCGCGGGAGGCGGCGCGGCGCGGGGTCGCGCTGCGCCTCGTGCACGCCTGCCCGCCGCTACCGCGCAGGGTCTCGCCGGTGCCCGGGGTGGACGCCTGGCAGAACGTGGGCGAGCAGATGCTCGGGCAGACGGTGGCCGACTTCCGGGCGCGCTTTCCGGAGCTCGGGATCGACGGGGAGCACACCGCCGCCGAACCGGCCGAGGCCCTGCTCACGGCCGCCGCGAGCGCCGGGCTGCTGGTGGTCGGGGCCCGGGGCTGGGGCGGCTTCGAGGGGCTGGCGGTGGGCTCCGTGGCGCTGCGGGTGGCGGCGATGGCGGACTGCCCCGTCGTCACGGTGCCGGATGAGCGACGTACGGGCGCCGGGTGGGACGGTACGGACGCGGACGAGGTGCAGCTCGGCTTCGACGCGCACGCCCCGGCGGAGGCCCCGACCGTCTTCGCGTTCCGCGCCGCCCAGGAGCGGGGCGTCCCGCTGCGGGTGGTGCACGCGTGGGCGCTGCCCCCGGCCTCCCCGTCGGCCTGGATGCTCACGGTGCTGGAGGAGGACCGCGCGATGTGGGAGGACCAGGAGAGCCAGGTGGTCTCCGACGCCCTGCGGCCGTGGCGGGAGGGCTGCCCCGAGGTCACCGTGGTGCCGGACGTCGTTCTGCTCAACCCGGCGGAGGCGCTGGTCAGAGCCTCGGAGCGGGCCGGGCTGCTGGTGATCGGGCGCCGTACGGCAACCCGGCCCACCCAGCTGCGGCTGGGGCCGGTGGCCCATGCGGTGCTGCACCACGCCCACTGCCCGGTGACGGTCGTACCGCACCCCGAGCCCTGAGCCCGCCCTCCCGCGCGCCGGGGCCCGGGCCCCGCACCTGGACCCGCATCCCGCATCCCGCGGGCGCTCAGCCGAAGAACACCCCGAATTCCGAGTACAGCGCGGGATCGACGCCCTTGGTGCCCACTGTGGCCTCCGCGAGCGGTATCCGCACGATGTCCGTGCCGCGCAGCGCCACCATCGTGCCGAAGTCCCGGTCCTTGACCGTGTCGATCGCGCGCAGCCCGAAGCGGGTGGCCAGCCAGCGGTCGAAGGCGCTGGGCGTCCCACCGCGCTGGATGTGGCCCAGGACCGTGGTGCGGGCCTCCTTACCGGTGTGATCGGCGATCTCGTGGGACAGCCACTCGCCGATACCGGACAGCCGGACATGGCCGAACTCGTCCAGGCTGGAGTCCTTGACCACCATCTGGCCCTCCTTCGGCACGGCCCCCTCCGCCACCACCACGATCGGCGCGTATCTGATCGTGAAGCGGTTCTCCACCCAGGCGCAGACCTGGTCGATGTCGAAGGGCTGCTCGGGGATCAGGATGACGTTGGCACCGCCCGCGATGCCCGAGTGGAGGGCGATCCAGCCGGAGTGCCGCCCCATGACCTCGACCACCAGGGTGCGGGTGTGGGATTCGGCGGTGGTGTGCAGCCGGTCGATCGCCTCGGTGGCGATATTGACGGCGGTGTCGAAGCCGAAGGTGTAGTCGGTGCCCGCCACGTCGTTGTCGATCGTCTTGGGCACCCCGACCACCTGGATTCCCTCGCCCGCCAGCGCCGCGGCGACCCCGAGCGTGTCCTCGCCGCCGATCGCGACGAGCGCGTCCACCTCGTACTCGGCGAGCGTCTCCCGCACCCGGTCCACCCCGTCCTCACCGGCCAGGGGGTTGGTCCGGGAGGAGCCGAGGATGGTGCCGCCGCGCGGCAGGATGCCGCGCACGGCCGGGACGTCCAGCGGCACGATGGCCCCTTCGAGCGCGCCGCGCCAGCCGTCCCGCACCCCGACGAACTCGAAGCCGTGGACCTCCACGCCCTTCCGGACGATGCCGCGGATCGCGGCGTTGAGCCCGGGGCAGTCACCGCCGCCGGTCAGCACACCGACACGCATCTCCGCTCCCTCCGCCGACGGCGCGAGCCGCTGCCGTCGCCGCTCTTCCGGCACCACTCTTGCCCCCCTCTTCCTCCAGAATCCACCCATATGTAGCGCGGTGCCCACAGCGGTGTAGGGGTGTCCCCACAACACCGATCTGTTCATCCGACTGATACGACTGATGCGCCAGAGGTGTGGATAGACTCTCGCAACTGCACGAGGGCACAGCGGGGAGAGGCAGCACAGATGGCCCAGGCGAAGAGAATCGCGCTCTACATGCTGATCGTCTTCGTGCTGTACACGATCATCAAGACGCCGGCCCGGGCAGCCGACCTCGTCCAGGTCGGTTTCGAGGGCATATCGGACGCCGCCAAGAGCGTCGGCGAGTTCATGACGGAACTGACCAACTAGCCTCGCCCCCTTCCGCTCCCGCCCTCGAACCCTCGCTCCCCCTAGCCCCATATCGGGCGATTCCTCCACCAACACGTAGTAAAGCGGTGCTTGCACACAGTGCACATGTCTTGTGATGCTATGACCGCTTTTGCCGGGTGAGTACATCGTGAAGGGGTGGCGTGACCGTGTCGGCCCGTACCGCGCCCAGAACCCCGCCCCAGGGCGATGGCGGCAGCGAAAGCGGCAGAAGCCGCGGGGCTGACGCCAGAGCGCTCACCCAGGTGCTCTTCGCCGAGATCTCGCGCCTCACCCCCGGAACCCCCGAGCACGCCCGCGTGCGCGCCGCGCTGATCGAGGCCAATCTGCCGCTGGTGCGCTACGCCGCGGCCCGCTTCCGCAGCCGCAACGAGCCCATGGAGGACGTGATCCAGGTCGGCACCATCGGCCTGATCAACGCGATCGACCGCTTCGACCCGGACCGCGGGGTGCAGTTCCCGACCTTCGCCATGCCGACCGTCGTCGGTGAGATCAAGCGCTACTTCCGCGACAACGTCCGCACTGTCCACGTCCCGCGCCGGTTGCACGAGCTATGGGTGCAGGTCAACGGCGCGACCGAGGACCTGACCGTGCTGCACGGCCGCTCCCCGACGACGGCCGAGATCGCCGAACGGCTCAAGCTCAGCGAGGAGGAGGTGCTGGCCTGCATCGAGGCGGGCCGCTCGTATCACGCCACCTCCCTGGAGGCCGCCCAGGAGGGCGACGGACTGCCCGGACTGGTCGACCGGCTCGGCTACGAGGATCCCGCGCTCGCCGGAGTCGAGCACCGCGATCTGGTGCGCCATCTGCTCGTACAACTGCCCGAGCGCGAGCAGCGTATCCTTTTGCTCCGTTACTACAGCAATCTGACGCAATCTCAGATCAGTGCCGAGCTCGGCGTCTCCCAGATGCATGTGTCCCGGCTGCTGTCCCGGAGCTTCGCCCGGCTGAGATCCGCAAACCGGATCGAGTCCTGATCCTTGCGAGGGACCTCCACCCCGGGACCTCAAGGCTGTAATGTCGACATGGCGCTACAGCGTGTTGCCGACATGTGACATTCTGCAGGAACCGCGTTTGCCGCGGCCCGACCTCCGGTATTCAGGGGGAGGCTGCGTCGGACGCGAACCGCGCAGCTGGGATCCGTCCGCGACCTCTAGGGGGTGGCATGTCCGTAGAACTGGGCAGCTCGAAGGTGCTCAACAACGACGCACCGCTCATGCCCGACGACTGCGACGCCATCGACACCCGCACCCTCTCCCGCTCCCTCTTCCTGCGGCTCGCCACACTCGACAAGGACAGTGCGGAAGCCGGCTACGTCCGTGACACCCTCATCGAGCTGAACCTCCCGCTCGTCCGTTACGCGGCGGCCCGGTTCCGCAGCCGTAACGAGCCGATGGAGGACATCGTCCAGGTCGGCACCATCGGCCTGATCAAGGCGATCGACCGCTTCGACTGCGAACGCGGCGTGGAGTTCCCGACGTTCGCCATGCCGACCGTCGTGGGCGAGATCAAGCGCTTCTTCCGCGACACCAGCTGGTCGGTGCGGGTCCCACGGCGGCTGCAGGAGCTTCGCCTGGCCCTCACCAAGGCCAGTGACGAGCTGTCACAGAAGCTCGACCGCTCCCCGACCGTCACCGAGCTCGCCACGGCGCTGGGCGTCTCCGAGGAGGACGTGGTCGACGGGCTCGCCGTGGGCAACGCCTACACGGCAAGCTCGCTGGACTCCCCGTCCCCCGAGGACGACGGCGGCGAGGGGTCGCTCGCCGACCGGCTCGGGTACGAGGACAGCGCACTGGAGGGCGTGGAGTACCGCGAGTCGCTCAAGCCCCTGCTGGCCAAACTGCCGCCGCGCGAGCGCCAGATCATCATGCTGCGCTTCTTCGCCAATATGACGCAGTCGCAAATCGGCGAAGAGGTCGGGATCTCCCAGATGCATGTCTCCCGGCTGCTCACCAGGACCCTGGCCCAGCTGCGCGAGGGCCTGATCTCGGACTGAGCCGCCACTGGCCGGTCCCCTGCCGGATCCCTGTACACCTGACGGGTCGTCAGCCACACTGGCCCGATGCGATACGCATGGAGCCGGACAACGGGCCGCCGAGGCACGGCAATCGCCTCCTCGGCGGCCGCGCTGTGCCTGGGGGCACTCCTCAGCGGCTGCGGCGGTGGCGGCGACGGCTATGTGGCCGCCGGAGCGGCCGGGCCCGACGGCCAGCGGACCACGAACGCCGTGCCGCCCAAGGGCGACGTCGACCTGGTGCCCCTGGACGAGGACGGCGCGGACAACGATCGCGACGGTAAGGGCGGCGCGGACGGGAAGCGCGATCGTGGCGCGGCCGGACCCACCGCCACCACGGGCGACGACGGAACGGACGGACCGGCCTCGCGGTCGCCCTCGGCATCCGCGAAGGCCCCCGGCCGTACGGACGGCTCGGACGACCCGGGCGGCGGGAAGAGCGGCTCCGGGGCCCCGGGACGTACGGACGACGGCCCCAAGGGCGGCGACGGGCCCACCGGCGACGGATCCGGCGCGCCCTCGCCCTCCAGCCCGGGCTCGGGCTCCTCGGACCCCTCCGGCACCCCCACGCCCACCGGACCGGCCGCTCTCAAGGTCGGCAAGCCGGAGCGCACGGCGACCGATGAGCGCTGGTGCGAGAAGGTGAAGGTCGAGTTCCGCAACACCGGAGGAGCGCCGATCGCCTCAGGCACCGTCACCTTCGGGACGCATGTGATCGACGCGCTCGGCATCGACTGGGCCACGCTGAAGTCCAAGGAAGAGCTGCCCGCGCCGATCGGCGCGGGCCAGAAGAAGGAGAAGACCTGGACGGTGTGCGTGGACGACTGGCGGGTGCCGCTGGGCATGCATATCGAGACACAGGACATCTCGGTCAGCTGGAAGCCGTAAGGCCGGCCCGGCAGCCGTAAGGGGCGCGGGAGCTCAGTGCTCCCCGCGAGAACTCAGTGCTCCCCGCGAGAACTCAGCGCTCCCCGCGGGAGCTCGGACCCCCGCGGCAAGCGTTCAGGGCTTCGCGGTAAGCGTCAGGGCTTCGCGGACTCAGCCCAGCGCCAGCCAGGCCACGGCCGCGACGATCACGACCGCCGCGACCACACCGACGATCAGGCCGACGCGCGAACCGCCGCCCGATGCGGTGGACGTCTGAGGCTGCCGAGTGCCCTCGTCGACGAAGGCGCGGAACATCTGGGTGGAGCCGGACGGGTCCTGGTTCCCGTTGGGGCTCTGGGGGTTGTTCGCCATGAGCCCCGACCTTAGCGAACGAGCGGATTCCGTGACACCCCCGGGCCTCAGCAGTCCCTTGCACCTCAGCCGCCCCGCTTGACCGACTCCAGGAGGACTCTTTAACGGCAATTTACCGCCCAGACCGTCCTTTCATTTGCCTGTAGCAACTAACTTCTTCTATGGTTGCCTTAAGCAACTGACCATTCCGATCAATCCCTCTGGGAGGTGCCGTGGCCACACAGCGCCACTACGAGGAGCTGGCCCGGCAGCTCAGCGCCATCGGCACCATCAAGCGCGGGCTCGGGCGCGCCCTGCCGGCCGACTGCCCGTCGGGCGCCGCCATCGTCCTGATGCTCCTCGACCGCTACGGCGAGATGCGCATGGGCAGGCTCGCCGAGCTGCTCGACATCGACATGTCGGTGACCAGCCGGCACGTGGCGCATGTCGCGAACCGCGGCTGGGTGGACCGCAAGCCCGACCCGCTCGACCGGCGGTCGCGGCTGCTGAGCATCAACCCCAGCGGTCGAGCACTGCTCGGTCAGGTCTCCGAGCGCTACACGGACGCGCTCGCCAGCTGTCTGAGCGACTGGTCGGACGAGGACGTCGACCGCCTCAATGAACTTCTCGCCCGGTTGCGGTCGAGTTTCGGGGACACCCGTTCCCGGGCTCTGCCGCATCAGGCGGAGACCAGCATCACCCGTACACCTTCGCAACGTTAAGGAACTTCATGGCAACGACCACACCGGACGGCGGTGTGCGGGGACCCGCGGGGCACCCCGCCCACGCCAAGCACGGCGGAGGAGGGCACAGAGGCCAGCACGGCCACGAAGCGGACTCCTCGACGCCGATGACCCACCGGCAGATCATGGAGGCGCTCTCCGGGCTGCTGCTGGGGATGTTCGTCGCGATCCTGTCGTCGACGATCGTCTCCAACGCGCTGCCCGAGATCATCTCCGATCTCCACGGCGGTCAGTCCGCCTACACCTGGGTCGTCACCGCCACCCTGCTCGCCATGACCGCCGCCACCCCGCTGTGGGGCAAGCTCTCCGACCTCTTCAGCAAGAAGCTGCTGGTCCAGATCGCCCTGCTGATCTACGTCGCCGGCTCCGTGGTGGCCGGTCTGTCGCAGAACCCCGGCATGCTGATCGCCTGCCGTGTGGTGCAGGGCATCGGCGTCGGCGGTCTGTCCGCCCTCGCCCAGGTCGTCATGGCGGCGATGATCTCCCCGCGTGAGCGCGGCCGTTACAGCGGCTACCTCGGCGCGACCTTCGCCGTCGCGACCGTCGGCGGTCCGCTGCTGGGCGGCGTGATCACCGACACCGACTGGCTGGGCTGGCGCTGGTGCTTCTACGTCGGCGTGCCGTTCGCCGTCATCGCGCTGATCGTCCTCCAGAAGACCCTGAAGCTCCCCGTGGTGAAGCGGGACGTCAAGGTCGACTGGAGCGGTGCCTTCTTCATCAGCGCCGCGGTCTCGCTGCTGCTGATCTGGATCACCTTCGCGGGCGACAAGTACGACTGGATCTCGTGGCAGACCTACGCGATGGTCGGCGGTTCGATCGCGCTCGGTCTGATCTTCCTGCTGATCGAGTCCAAGGCGAGCGAGCCGATCATCCCGCTGCGGCTGTTCCGCAACAAGACGATCACCCTCGCCTCGCTGGCGTCGCTCTTCGTCGGTATCGCGATGTTCTCCGGCACCGTGTTCTTCAGCCAGTACTTCCAGCTGGCGCGCGGTGAGACGCCCACGATGTCCGGCGTCATGACCATCCCGATGATCGGTGGCCTGTTTATCTCCTCGACCGTTTCCGGTCAGGTCATCACCAAGACCGGTCGCTGGAAGGCCTGGCTGGTCATCGGTGGTGTGCTGGTGACCGCGGGTCTCGGGCTGCTGGGCACCATCCGGTACGACACCCCGTACTGGCACATGGCGATCTACATGGCGCTCATGGGTCTCGGCATCGGCATGATGATGCAGAACCTGGTGCTGGCCACCCAGAACCAGGTGGCCCCGCAGGACCTCGGCGCGGCCAGCGCCGTCGTCACCTTCTTCCGCTCCCTGGGCGGTGCGGTGGGCGTCTCGGCGCTCGGCGCGGTGCTCGCCAACCGTGTCACCCACTACGTCAAGGACGGCGTGACCGACCTCGGTCCCAAGGGCGCCGCGCTGGGCCACGGCGGCACCGGCGGCGGGGGCATCCCCAAC
The DNA here is from genome assembly GCF_042750115.1 of Streptomyces sp. NPDC059455. Taxonomy (NCBI): domain Bacteria; kingdom Bacillati; phylum Actinomycetota; class Actinomycetes; order Kitasatosporales; family Streptomycetaceae; genus Streptomyces; species Streptomyces sp. NPDC059455. The sequence continues at coordinate 76,026 of NZ_JBHYVB010000023.1, read as the reverse complement.
GTCAAGGCGCTGCCCGAGCCGCTGCGCACGATCATGGAGAGCGCCTACGGCCACGGTGTCGGGGACGTCTTCCTCTCCGCCGCCCCGGCCGCGTTCCTCGGTCTGCTGCTGACCCTGTTCATCAAGGAGGTCGCCCTGAAGACCAACTCCGGCTCCCAGCAGGCGGCCACGGCCACCTCGGACGCCCCGGCCGCCGACGCGGTCCCGGCCGACGCGGTGGGGGCCCCCCCCGCCCCCCCGCGCGGGGGGGGGGGGGG
>NZ_JBHYVB010000023.1:49975-75759 GCF_042750115.1 Streptomyces sp. NPDC059455 | reverse complement strand
CCTTGCGCCCCCCCCCGTCCCCCCCTCCCCGGCCCCCGCCCCCCGGGCCCCGGCCCCCCGGGCGGCGCGCGCGCGCCCCCCCCGCCGCGCCCCCCCCCACGGCCGCCACCGGGCAGGTCGCCGACCTCGAGCCCGCGCTCGTGGGCGCCCCGGCCGCCGAGATCCACGCGCCGGACTCCGACGGTGCCCTCGCGGCCACCGCCCCGCAGACGGCCACCGCCCCGCAGCGCCTTACGGCCTTCGCCTCCGCCGGGGGCGAAGGCACGGACCGTCAGCCCCGGCAGGGTGTGCACGGCTTCGTGCGGAACGCGGAGGGCGGCCCCGTCGCCCGCGCCGCGGTGACGCTGATCTCCCTCGCCGGACGGCAGCTGGGCCGTTCGGTGGCGCACCCCGACGGCTCGTACGCCCTGGACGCGCCGGGCTCCGGCTCGTACGTCCTGATCGCGGCGGCCGACGGCCACCAGCCGCAGGCGTCCACGGTCGTGGTCGGGGACGAGCCGCTCGGCTTCGACATCGTCCTGTCGGCCACCAGCGGTCTGGTGGGCGCCGTGCGCGGTGCCGCCGACGGCCGGCCGGTGGACGCGGCGATGGTCGTGGTCACCGATGTCCGCGGTGAGGTGCTGGCCACCGGGAAGACCGGTGAGCAGGGCGACTTCGGCTTCGAGGAGCTGGTCTCCGGGACCTTCACGGTCGCGGTGAACGCGCCGGGCTACCGGCCCGCGGCCCTGCCCGTCGAGGTGGGGGCCCAGGGGCTGACCCGGGTGGAGATAGCGCTGCAGGCCGGCGCCCAGGTGCAGGGCATAGTCCGGGCCGGTGCCGACCGGCGGCCGCTGCCCGACGCGCGGGTCACCCTCGTGGACTCGGCCGGGAACGTGGTCGCCACCGCCACCACCGGTGAGGACGGCGCGTACGCCTTCACCGACCTGGACGCGGGCGACTACACGGTCATCGCGAGCGGCTACCCGCCGGTCGCGGGGGCGCTGACGGTCTCCGGGCCCGGCGTCGACGGCCACGATGTGGAGCTCGCCCACCCGGGCGAGTGACGGAACCCCGGGCCCGGGGCGCGCAAGAGCGGAGTCGCGCCCCGGGCCCGGCCGGGCGGCGGATTTCTCGGCCGGACCCGGAACCCGGATCCCGGCGGCGGTGTAGTGAAGGCAGGGGACGGCCTGACGCCGCCGCCCGGATCCGGTGCACAGACACGACGAGTACGACCAGCACGGCGCGCACGACCAGCGCGCCGGGCGACATGAGCGACATGAGCAACAAGAGCGACACGCCGAGCAGGACGAGCAACACGGCGACACCCGAGCGGGAGCGAAACGCGGCATGACGACCACAGGAGCAGGAGCAGGCGGGGGAGCGGGACTGCGGGCCCGGATCCACACCCGCGACGGCTGGGCGGTCCAGCACGCGGTGCTGACCGTCACCGATATGACGGGCGCCCAGGTGCTGCGCGCGCAGGCCGACACGGACGGCGCCGTGCGGACCGGCGAGCCGCTGCCGCCGGGGCCGTACACGATCATCGCCACCGCGGTCGGCTACGCCCCGGTCGCGTCCACGGCGATCGTCACGGCCTCCGGGCGGGCCGATGTGGGCACGGTGGTGCTGGCGCGCCAGGGCGGGGTGGAGCTTCCGCCGCCCGGGGCGTGGACGATCGACCCGGCGCATTCGACGGTGGCCGCCGTCGCCCAGCACCTGGGGATCTCCAGCGTGCACGGCCGGTTCACGGAGTTCGGCGGGCGGATCGAGGTCGCCGAGGACATCGAGAAGTCGCGCGTCGAGGCGGTCATGCGGGCCGCCAGCATCGACACCGGCAACACGATGCGGGACGGCCATCTGAAGTCGCCCGACTTCCTCAATGTGGAGGAGTTCCCGGAACTGACGTACCGGAGCTCGCATCTGAGCACCGCCGGGGCCGACCGCTGGACGGTCCATGGCGAACTGTCGATGCACGGCGTGGTCCGGGACGTGGACCTGGACCTGACGTACCTGGGCACGGGCCCCGACCCCTGGGGCGGGGTGCGGGCGGCCTTCCGGGCCGTCGCCGAGCTGCGCCGCGAGGACTTCGCGATGAACTACAACCAGGTGGTCGCGGCGGGCATCGCGGCGATCGGCACCACCCTGCGGGTGGAGCTGGACATACAGGCGGTGCAGGGCGAGGAGCTCCCCACGGCCTGACCCGCCCGCCGCCGCGCGCTATCGCTCCCTCAGGGTTTCGATACCGGCGATCGCGAGGTCCAGGGCGAAGGTGAAGTCGCGGTCCTGCATCTCCTCCACCGTGGTGCCGCCGCGCGCCTCCATGATCTGCCGCGCCTCGTCGAACTCCATACGGTCCTCGACCGTGCCCATCATCTCGTGGAACAGCTCGTCCTGGGTGACTCCCGCCGCCCGACAGCGGGCGGCGAAGCGGCCCTCGATCGTGCCGAAGCCGTAGACGAACTGGTAGACGAGGGCGAGTGCGCTGGTGATCCTGTCGTCCGGCAGCCCGCTGTTGCGCATCACGGCCAGCGCGGCGTTGTTGAAGACCACCGCGTTCGGCCCGATGTTGAGGTACTCCCCCAGCAGCGCCGGCAGCCAGGGGTGGCGCACCAGCACCCGCCGGTACTCGGAGGCGACCTGGCGCAGCTGCTCACGCCAGTCCCGCGGCTCGGCCGGAGTATACTCGTGGCCCTCGACGGAGCCAACGGCCTCGACGGAGCCGACGGCCTCGATGGGCAGCGCTATCTCGCCCATGGCCGCGTCGAGGGCGAGTTCGAGCAGATGGTCCTTGGTCTCCACGTACCAGTAGACGGACATGGCGGTCACCCCGAGCTCCGCCGCGAGCCGTCGCATCGAGAAGCCCGAGAGACCCTCGGCGTCCAGCAGCCGCATTGTCGCCGCGACGATCTTCAGATGGTCGAGCCCGACGGGCTGCTGGTCGCCCTTGCGCTTGGGGGCTTTGCGCTCGGAGAGCCAGACACTGGACCGCGGGCGGGCGGTGCGGCTGCCGATTGCCATGGCGGCGCCTCTCTTTCTCCGGTGCGCCGGCGCCACATATGTCCCGGGACCGGGCACGCGGCACCTCACTACCTGAAGATGCTATGCCGCCGGGGCCTCCTGTGAAGATCGTTCGGCCCTGCTGAGCAGCAGCGCGGCCAGCACTCCACCCGCCAGCACTGCCGTCGCGCCGACCAGCTGGCTGGTCTCCACACCCGAGGCGAAGGCGTCCGCGACGGCCTCGCGGTCCTCGGGGGTACGGGCCGCGGCGAGGGCGGCCGGGAGCGAGCCCGCTCCGGTGGCGACCGCGGGCAGCAGCGAGCCGAAGCGGGAGTTGAGCACGGCGCCGAGGACGGCGACGCCGAGCCCGTTGCCGCATTCGGTGAGCGTGCCGTTGACCCCCGCGCCCACCCCCGCCTTCTCCGGCGGGATGGCCGACATGATGGCGTTCGCCATCGCGGGCATGGCCAGCGCGATACCGGCCCCCATCACCACCAGCCCGAAGAGCATCCCGCCATAGCCATGCGCACCGAGCGTCGCGATGGCGGCGAGACCGGCCGCGAGCAGCCCCATCCCGCCGACGATGGTCACCGGGGTGCCGAGCTTGGGCAGCAGCCGCGCGCCGACACCGGTGAGATTGAGCGCGACGATCACCAGCGCGAGCGGCGCGGTGCGCAGCCCCGCGTCCAGCGCGTCATAGCCGAGCACGAACTGCAGATGCTGGGTGAGCAGGAAGAGCGAACCGCCCATCCCGAAGGCCACCAGGATGCCGCCGGCCACCGCGCCCACGAACCGGCGGTCGCGGAAGAAGTGCATATCCAGCATCGGATACGGGATATGACGCTCCCACAGCGCGAATCCGGTCATCACGGTGATGCCGATGAAGGCGGACAGCAGCACCCGGCTGGAGGTCCAGCCGTGCTCCGGCCCGGAGATGATCGCGAAGACGATGCCGGTCATGCCGACCGTGGACAGCAGCGCGCCGAGCAGATCGGGGCGGTCGCTGGTCGGGGCCTTCGACTCCGGCACCATCCAGACCACGGCCACCAGCCCGAGCAGCGCCACCGGGATATTGATCAGGAAGATCGAGCCCCACCAGAAGTGCTCCAGCAGCGAGCCGCCGATCAGCGGCCCCGCGGCGAAGCCGAGCGAGCTGACCGCGCCCCACAGCCCGATGGCCTTGGCCCGTTCGCCCTCGTCGAAGACCTGCACCACGACCGCGAGGGTCGTGGTCATCAGCAGCGCCCCGCCGATCCCCATGCCCGCGCGGGCGGCGATCAGCTGGCCGGGGTCCTGCGCCATCGACGCCGCGAACGAGCCGATGCCGAACAGGGCGAGCCCGGCGACCAGCAGCTTCTTCCGCCCGTAGCGGTCGGCGGCGCTGCCCGCGGTGAGCAGCAGCCCCGACTGGACCAGCGAATAGGCGTTGATCATCCACTGGATGTCGGCCGTGCGGGCATCCATCTCCCTGGCCAGGGAGGGGACCGCCACATTGAGGATCGTGTTGTCCAGCAACACGGTGAGCTGGGCGAGGCAGATCACGGCGAGGATCAGCCAGCGCTGGGGATGACCACCCTGGGACTGATCGGGTGGCGCGGAGGCGGCGTCGGCGGTCGAGACCGTCATGAGGACTCCAGGCAGGGGCTTCTACGGTGTATGACGATGTGCTGGGCCTTACACCGTACAAGTGCCGCCGTACGGTGTACAGCGAATCATGTGCGCGCGTCGCATACGCGTACGGGCCGGTGGTCGCGGGGATGAACCCGCGGCCACCGGCCCGTACCTACGGGACTCCGGAATCAGCCGGAATCAGCAAGAATCAGCCGGAGGGCTTCGAGGACGTCGACGCCTTCTGGGCCAGGTCATAGAGCGTGGAGCTGCCCACGGCGACCTTCTTGTAAGTGGCCTCGATCCAGGAGGTGATCTGGGACGAGGTCCCCTGGCCGCCGCCCGGCCCGCCGCCCATGCCGGTGCCCGAGGAGATGAAGTAGTGGATCCTGCCCTGCTTCACATACTCCTTGAACTGGGCGAGCGTCGGTGACGGGTCGCTGCCGTTGAAGCCGCCGATGGCCATCACGGGCTTCTCGGTGGCGAGTTGGTAGCTCGCGGCGTTCTGGGAGCCGATCGCCGCGGCCGCCCAGGTGTAGTCGTCGGCGTTCTTCTCCAGCCTCGCCTCCACGTCGGCGTCGACCTGCTGACCGTCGAGCAGTCCGCCCATGCCGCCGCCACGGCGACCGCCCTCGCCCATGCCGCCACCGGGCAGCATGCCCGGGAGGCCGTTCTGTCCCTGGCCGCCCTGGGCGTTGCCGGTGCCGTTCCGCGGGGACTGGCCGCCGCCCGGGAAGCCACCGCCGGGGAAGCCGTTCTGGCCACCACCCGGCTGACCGCCGCCGGTGCCACCGCCCGGCATGCCCTGCGTACCGCCCTGCCCCTGACCCTTCTGGCCCTGACCACCCTGCTGACCCTGACCACCCTGGTTGCCCTGCCCCTGCTGGCTCGCGCCCTGGCGTCCGTTCCGCATCCCCGGCGGACCGCCCCGGCCGCCGCCGCCCGGGAAGCGGCCACCGGGGCCGCCCATACCGCCCGCCACCGAAGGACCGGCCGTCACGATGGAACCGTGCTTCGGGGTGTCCACCGTGTTGAGCGTGTACGCGACCGGCCCGGCCAGTCCCGCCGCGAGGCCGAGGCCCGCCGCGGCCAGCGCCGCCCTCCGGCCCAGGCGCGCCGTCAGCAGCAGCCCGGCCGCCGCCGCGAGCCCGCCGATCAGCACCGCCCAGCGCAGCCAGGGGTGCCAGTCCGGCGACCGCCCCAGCAGGACGTACGACAGGTACGCGGTGACCGCGACCGTGACGGCCAGCACCGCCGAGGCCACCGCCCCGGCCCGGCCGCCCTCGGTCCGCCGCTCCCACAGCAGGGCCGCGCCCATGCCCACGACCGCCGCGATATAGGGCGCCAGGGCGATGTTGTAGTACTGGTGGAAGATCCCGGACATGAAGCTGAAGGTGGCGAACGTCATCAGCAGCGCCCCGCCCCACACCAGGAAGGCCGCGCGCCGGGTGTCGGTGCGCTTCGCCCGCCAGGTCAGCCAGATCCCCGCCGCCAGCAGGATGAACGCCGCGGGCAGCAGCCAGGCGATCTGACCGCCCATGTCGGAGCCGAAGAGCCGGTCGATCCCGGTATCGCCCCACCTGCCGCCGCCACCGCCGCCGCCCGGACCGCCCCCGCCGACGCTGCCGGTCTCATCGCCGTTGATCCGGCCCAGACCGTTGTAGCCGAAGGTCAGCTCCAGGAAGCTGTTGTGCTGCGAACCGCCGATGTACGGGCGCGAGGACGCCGGCCACAGCTCGACGATCGCCACCCACCAGCCGCCGGAGACCACCATCGCGAGCCCCGCGAGCAGCAGCTGCCCGATCCGCCGGCCGAACTTCGCCGGGGCGCACACCGCGTACACCACCGCGAGCGGCGGCAGGATCAGCCACGCCTGAAGCGTCTTGGTGAGGAAGCCGAGGCCGAAGCAGACCCCGGCCAGCACCAGCCATTTGGTGCGCGCGTCCTCCAGGGCGCGCAGCACGCAGTAGACGGCCGAGACCATCAGCAGGCACAGCAGCGCGTCGGGGTTGTTGAAGCGGAACATCAGCGCCGCGACCGGGGTCACCGCGAGCACCGCGCCCGCGATAAGCCCGGCGACCGCGCCGAACCTGCGCCGTACGGCCGCGTACAGCACCCCGACCGTCGCGACTCCCATCAGCGCCTCGGGGGCGAGGACCGCCCAGGAGGAGAGGCCGAAGAGCCGCACCGACAGGGCCATCGGCCACAGCGCGGCCGGGGGCTTGTCCACGGTGATGGAGTTCGCGGCGTCGGAGGAGCCGAAGAAGAACGCCTTCCAGCTCTCGCCGCCCGCCTGCACGGCGGCCGAGTAGAACTGGTTGGCGTAGCCGGACGCGCCCAGGCTCCACAGATAGAGCACGGTGGTGGCGGCCAGCAGGGCCCACAGGGCGGGCCGCGCCCAGCGCGGGTCTTCCGGCCGCCCTCTCCAGGCCCGCGCCAGGCGCGAGCCGCCGGGCGCCCGCGGCCCCGGCCGGGGATCGGCGGCGGGGGTCGGCGCCGGCCCGGCTTCGCGGGTGCCGTAGTCGTAGGTGGTCATCGATCGGTCCTCGGGTCGTGGTCGGTCGTGGCCCCGCTGTCCGACGGGAAGACCCAGGCCCGGAAGAGCAGGAAGCGCAGAACGGTGGCGGCGAGGTTCGCCGCGATCAGCACGGCCAGTTCGGTGCCGTGCGAGGCGGTGCCGGGGACGGCGTCCAGGGCGGCCAGGGAGCCACTGGTCAGCACCAGGCCGATGCCGAAGACGACCAGCCCCTGGGCCTGGTGACGCATCGCGCGGTCCCGGCCGCGTACGCCGAAGGTGAGCCTCCGGTTGGCCGCGGTGTTGCCGAGCGCCGACAGCAGCAGCGCCAGCGCGTTGGCCACCTGCGGGCCGGTGCCCATCCGGAAGAGGGAGTACAGCAGCAGATAGACCAGTGTGCTCAGCGCGCCGACCACACAGAACCCGACCAGCTGGCGGGCCAGGCCCTTCGGCACCCCGCTCAGCTCCCGGTCGCGCGGATCGTCGCCGAACGGACGGCGCACCCGGTCCAGCGGCAGCGCACCGGTGGCCAGCGCGCGCCCCACCCGCCACACACCCTTGAGGTCATCCGTGGCCGTCTTCACGAGGTGGACCGTGCTGTTGGGGTCGTCCACCCAGTCCACCGGCACCTCGTGGATACGCAGCCCGGCCCGCTCGGCCAGCACCAGCATCTCGGTGTCGAAGAACCACCCGGTGTCCTCGACCAGCGGCAGCAGCCGCTCCGCGACGTCCTTACGGATCGCTTTGAATCCGCACTGGGCGTCGGAGAAGCGGGCGGCCAGGCTGCCGCGCAGAATCAGGTTGTACGCCCGCGAGATGAACTCCCGCTTGGGCCCGCGCACCACCCGTGAGCTGCGGGACAGCCGCGATCCGATCGCCAGGTCGGAGTGCCCGGAGATCAGCGGGGCCACCAGCGGCAGCAGCGCCTTGAGGTCCGTGGACAGATCGACGTCCATATAGGCGAGCACGGGCGCCTCGGACAGCGACCACACGGTGCGCAGCGCCCGCCCGCGCCCCTTCTGCTCCAGCCGGACCGCCGTCACCTCCTCGATGCTCTCGTCCAGGTAGGCCGCGAGGTCGGGCGTGCGGTCCGTGCTGGCGTTGTCGGCGATGGTGATCCGGAAGCCGTACGGGAAGGTGCGGGCCAGATGGTCATGCAGCCGTCGTACGCACCGCTCGAGGTCCGCTTCCTCGTTGTAGACGGGGATGACAACGTCCAGCACCGGACGGCCGCGCACGACCGTCACCGGCCCGCGTACGGGCAAGGTCTGCAGGGGTGTCTCGGGCGGAGCCCCGAGAGGGGTGTCGGTTCGCATGGGGTCGACAGTCGCGAGCCGCGCTGTCACGGCTGTGTGGTCAGCCTGTGGCCTGCCTGTGAGTCCGTTACGGCCTGGTGAACGGCCCGGTGCACGGGCAGGTGGACGCCGAACACGGTGCGCCCGGACACGCTGTCCACCGTCACCTGCCCGTCGTGCGCGGCCACGACAGCGTGCACGATGGCCAGACCGAGCCCCGTGCTGCCCGCGGCGCGGGAGCGCGAGGCGTCGCCGCGCGCGAACCGCTCGAAGACATGCGGCAGCAGCTCGGGCGGGATGCCAGGACCGTCGTCCTCGATCTCCAGCGAGACGTACGAGGGCGGCTGCGGCGGGCCGAAGGCCCCGGCGGCGCGGGCGGCCGCGTACGGGGAGCCGTAGGGCGGGGCGTACGCCTGGGCGTGCGTCTGGGCATACGCCTGGGCGTGCGGCGAAGCGCGCCCCTTACGGTGCCCATGGGGCCCACCGGTCCCGGCGGCCCCGGGCGGAGGCCCGTAGGGCGTCCCGGGGGACACCCCTGAGGGCACCCCGTAGGAGACGCCGTAGGACAGGCCGTACGGCGCCGGATACGGCGAGGGGTACGGCCCGCCCCACAGCACCCGCGCCGTGACCGTGGTACCGGCCGGAGTGTGCGTCCGCGCGTTGCCGAGGAGGTTCACCAGCACCTGGCGCAGCCGGGCGTCGTCGCCGAAGACGACCGCCGGTTCATCGGGCAGCTCCAGCCGCCACTCGTGGTCCGAGCCGACCGCCCGCGCGTCGCTGACCGCGTCCACGACCAGCGGGGACAGATCGACCTCCGCGCATTCCAGCGGCCGTCCCGCGTCCAGCCGGGCCAGCAGCAGCAGATCCTCGACCAGCCCGGTCATCCGCCCGGCCTCCGACTCGACCCGGCCGAGGGCATGCCGGGTGTCGGGCCCGATCTCCTCCCGGCCGCGCCGGGTCAGCTCGGCGTAGCCGCGGATGGAGGCGAGCGGCGTACGGAGCTCATGGCTGGCGTCGGCGACGAACTGCCGTACCCGCGTCTCGCTCTCCTGGCGGGCCGCGAGCGCCGACTCCACATGGCCGAGCATGCGGTTGAGCGCCGCGCCCACCTGGCCGACCTCGGTGCGCGGATCGGCCTCCGAGGCCGGGACGCGCTCGCGCAGCGCCACCTCGCCGCTGTGCAGGGGGAGTTCGGAGACCCGGGTCGCGGTCGCGGCCACCCGGCGCAGCGGGCGCAGCGAGATGCCGACCATCGCGGCCCCGGCGATCCCGGCCGCGACCAGGCCGGCCGCGGCCACACAGACCTCGACGAGGATGAGGGTGTTGACCGTCTCCTGGGTCTGGTCGAGCGGGAAGGCGAGGATGATGCCGCCTTCCCGGTGGTCCCACTGGGCCACCGCCCGATAGCCGCCGAGGCCGGGCAGATCGACGGTGTGCACGTCTCCGTCCAGCGGGACGGCGGCGATCGCCTTCTGCTGACCACTGGTCAGGGGGTCCACCCGGCTCTCGGCGTCGACCTCGTTCGTCATGGGCGAGTCATTGCTCTTGCCGGACAGGGAGACCTCGCCGTCCTGGCCGAACCGCGCCCCGACCGTGCCGATGGGCTGGCCGGGCGAGGCGACGAAGAGCACATCGTCCCGGGGGAGTCCGCCCGCCGGACCCGGCTTGTTCAGGAACCGCCCGACGGACGCGCGCAGATCGTCGTCCACCTGGCCCTGGAGGTACGACTGCAGGGCCAGGGTCGTGACCGAGCCGATCACCGCGCAGACCACCGCGATCAGCGCGACGGCCGAGACGACCAGGCGGGTGCGCAGGGACCAGGGGCGGCGCCCGGCCCGCTGAGTGCGCCCGGCTCGTTGAGCGCGTCCCGCCCGCTGGGCGCGCCGGGCGTGCGCCCGCCCCTGCGCCGCTCCCGCTCCCTCGCCCGCGCCCGGGGGCGGCTGGGAGGCACCGGCTATCGCGGGGGTACCGGAGGCACCGGGCATCCCGGCGGCGCCGGACGGCTCGGAGACGCCGAGCAGGTCGGGGTCCCGGGGTGGCCGGGGCGGGGGATGCGCCACGGTGTCTACTCCCCGGGCTTGATCAGATACCCGGCGCCCCGCCGGGTGTGGATCATCGGACCGCACCCCGCGTCGATCTTGCGCCGCAGATACGAGATGTAGAGCTCGACCACGTTGGCCTGGCCGCCGAAGTCATAGCTCCAGACCCGGTCGAGGATCTGCGCCTTGCTGAGCACCCGGCGCGGATTGCGCATGAGATAGCGCAGCAGCTCGAACTCGGTCGCGGTGAGATGGATCTCCTGTCCCCCGCGCGACACCTCGTGGCTGTCCTCGTCCAGGATCAGATCGCCGACGGCCAGCACCGACTCACTGCGCGCGGCCGCCGCCCCCGACCTGCGCAGCAGCCCACGCAGCCGGGCGACGACCTCCTCCAGGCTGAACGGCTTGGTGACGTAGTCGTCACCGCCCGCCGTCAGCCCCGCGATCCGGTCCTCCACCGCGTCCCGCGCGGTCAGGAACAGCACCGGGACATCGGGCAGTTCGCGGCGCAGCCGCCCCAGCACGGCGAGCCCGTCCATATCGGGCAGCATGATGTCCAGGACCACCGCGTCCGGGCGCAGCTCACGGGTGGTCCGGATCGCCTCCGCGCCGTCACCCGCGGTGCGCACCTCCCACCCCTCGTAGCGCAGTGCCATCGACAGCAGGTCGGCGAGCGCCGTCTCGTCGTCCACAACCAGCACCCGGACGGGGCTCCCGTCGGGGCGCAGCAGCTCGGTACGCCCGTGAGGCGAGGTCGGCATCATGACCTCCACCCTCGGAGCGAGCCCTGAGAGGTCCCTTTCGGCTGCCTGTGAATTACCTGAGAATCCCGTGGGGCAGGGACGAGACCGGCCGGGAGGCGAAAGCAGCGGATCCGGGCCCGGAAAAGCCGTGGGGGCCACGGAATATCCGGCAGGACTCTCCGGCTTCCCCCTGTATGACTTCTCGTCCCGCACTTGGCAAGATCGGCATCTGGACCGCGGCCCTCAAGACGGACTTCGTCCCATCAGAACAGGTCAGCGAGGCGGCGGCCGAACTGGACGAGCTGGGGTACGGCGCCATCTGGCTCGGTGGCAGCCCCAGCCCGGATCAGGCCGGAGTCCTGCTGGACGCCACCTCCCGGATCACCGTCGCGACCGGAATCCTGAGCATCTGGGACCACGAGGCGGCCTACGTCGCCGAGCGGCACACCGCGCTCAACGCGGCCCACGACGGCCGCTTCCTCCTCGGCCTCGGCGTGAGCCACAGCGCACTCGCCGGTGAGCGCTATAAGCGCCCGTACACGGCGATGAAGGAGTACCTGACCGCGCTGGACTCCGCCCCGGCCCCGGTCCCCGCCGCCCAGCGGGTCCTGGCCGCGCTCGGCCCCAAGATGCTCGAGCTGTCCCGCGACCGCGCGGCCGGCGCGCATCCGTACCTCGTCACCCCGGAGCACACCGCCAAGGCCCGCGAGGTCCTGGGCAAGGAGGCCGTGCTCGCGCCGGAGCTGAAGGTCGTCCTCGACACGGACCCGGAGCGCGCCCGCGCCACCGCCCGCGACTACCTCGGCCGCTACCTGGCGCTGCCCAACTACACCAACAACTTCAAGCGACTGGGCTTCGAGGACGCGGACTTCGCGGACGGCGGCAGCGACCGTCTCCTCGCCGCCATGTACGCGATCGGCGACGCGGAGACGATCCGGGCGCGCGTGGACGAGTTCCTGGCCGCGGGCGCGGACCACCTCGCGATCCAGGTGGTGACCGACGACCAGGGTCTCCCCCGCGAGGAGTGGCGCACGCTGGCCGAGGCGCTGCCGCTGGACAAGAGCTGACCGACCCCCGCAACCCCCTCGCCCGGCGCCGACACAGGCACCGGGCGAGCCCCTTATCCGGTTGTCCGGAAGCGTCGCGCTCCGTCCGGAACGGGCGCACCGCGCTCTGTCCAGAACGGGCGCATCCGGAGCAGCCACAACCCGTCATATCCCGAACAGCCGCGCCGCGTTCCCGTAACACACCCCGCGCAGCCACTCCTCGTCCTGCCCGACCCGCGTCAGCGCGTCCAGCGCATGCCGGTACCCGTACGGGATGTTGGGGAAGTCGCTCCCGAACAGCACCCGGTCCCCCAGGGCGGCCAGCCTCCCCCGCTCCGACCGCGGAAACGGCCACCGGCCCTCGGTGAAGTCGGTGAAGGCCATCGTGGTGTCCAGGTGGACCCCCTCGTACCGCTCCGCGAGCCCCAGGAAGTCCGCGTACTCCGGCAGCCCCATATGCGCGATGATCAGGCGCAGCCGAGGATGACGGGCCAGTACCCGCCCCACCGGCTCCGGTCCGGTGTACTTGCCCGGGTGGGGCCCCGAGCCGCAGTGGATGACGACGGGCGTCCCGCTCCCGGCGAGCAGGTCCCACACCGGGTCGAGCAGCGCGTCGCCCGGGTCGTACGCCCCCACCTGCACATGGGCCTTGAACACCCGCGCCCCGCCCTCGAGCGCCGCGCGCACGTACCCGTCCACCCCGGGCTCGGGGAAGAAGGTCGCGGTGTGCAGACAGTCGGGTGTACGGGCGGCGAAATCGGCCGCCCAGTCGTTCAGCCACCGCGCCATGTCGGGCTTGTGGGGGTAGAGCATCGAGGTGAAGGCCCGCACCCCGAACGCCCGTAGCGTCGCGAGGCGTTCGTCCTCCTCCTCGCGGTAGGTGATGTGCCAGCGGGGCTCGACTGCGTCGAAGTAGGCCCAGACCTTGTCCAGTACGCGCTGGGGCATGAAGTGGGTGTGCACATCGATGAGTCCGGGCAGCCCGAGTTCCTGCCAGAACCGCTGTACCGACGCCGCGGCGGGATCGTCCATACGGATCACGGTAGTTGCCCCGGGCGTATTGCTACAGCCTCGTCTCAAGCTCTCGCCTTGAGTTGATCACAGCCTCGACCAGTGGTTTTGTCACGACCATGATGATCTGCGGTAGCAAGATCACCACAAGGGGAACCGAGAAGGTGAACTGACGCTCCGTGACCGGCGTATCCATCTACGGCAGTCACCACTCGCTCGACGTCGTCGCCGATCGACCATCACCAACCACCGGGGGACCGTCCATGCTCAACCGCCCGCCCAGCGCCGCCGCCCGATCCGGGACCGCTCTCGTCTGCGCCCTCGGCGTCACCCTCCTCGCCCTCGCCACGGCGGGCTGTGAGGACGACACCGCCACGTCCGGCCGACGGCAGCCCGCGACCCGGGCCGACATGGCGGCCGACAGCGACGGCGGCAAGACCATCCGGCTCGGCGAGCCCACCTCGGTCACCTACAAGCGTGGCTCGGACCATATGCGCGGCGCCCTGCGGGTCACGGCGGTGAGCGTGCGCAAGGGCACCCCCGCCGAGCTGAGGACGGCGGGGGTGAAGCCGTCCGACGTACGGACCACCCAGCCGTACTACGTCACCATGACCTTCGAGAACATCGGCGAGAACTCCCTCCACTACCCCTTCCTCAACACCCCCACCGGCCTCGAGGACACAGCCGGTGTGGACGACCAGCCGCTGATCACCGGCGACACCGAGGTGACGGCCTGCCCGGGCAAGGACCCGGACGACTTCGCGGTGGGGGCGAAGGTCTCCCTGTGCAAGGTGTTCCTGGTGCCCAACGGCATACGGCCGTCGATGGTGACGTACAGCACAGGCGATGACACCAAGCGCCCGGTGAGCTGGAAGGTCGCGCGCTGACGGCGGCGGGACCCTCGGCGTGACCGAACGACCGAGGGCCCGGCACTGAAGAAGTGCCGGGCCCTCGATACCTGAGTAGCGGGGACAGGATTTGAACCTGCGACCTCTGGGTTATGAGCCCAGCGAGCTACCGAGCTGCTCCACCCCGCGTCGATGGACGTAACTCTACGTCGTTCTCCCCGCTAAGGGAAATCCATACCGCCGCCTCCGGCCGACCACTCAGAAAATCGCCTCGACCAGGGCCGAGACAGCACCGACGACCGCCCCGTACCCAAGGACCGTCAGCAGCGGCCAGGGAACGGGCCGGGGAACGAGCACCCGCCAGTGGAAGCCGTAGTCCCGGTACTCGGCCATGCCCTCCGTCCCGGGCAGCACCATGAACCGGGGCCGGACCGTACAGAACAGCCACCAGTCCAGAACCACCAGATCAAAGAGGACGAGCGCGAGCCAGACCAGACCCCCGAAGACGAACGCGCGCCAGAAGCCGAGCCCGCCGTCGGCCCGACCGTGCAGATCCACCAGGCCGACGACCGGGACCGCGACGAAGACGACCGCGTTCAACGCCCCCATGACCCCGGCGGCCCGTTTCCCCCGCGCACTCCGCACGCCATAGCGCTCCCGGATCGCGGCCGGATAGTCGTCGACCAGCGCGTCCCTGGCCACCAGCAGCCCACCGACGATCGCCGCGGCGAACAGCACCACCAGCACAAGAGCGCAGAAAAGGCTCACCCCGACCAGCTGCGACCAGCTGCGACCAGCTGCGACCAGCTCATGGCACCGCAGCACAGAGTAGCAATTTAGGCTTGCCTAACCTAACCACGCTCGGCAGCCACGCCACTGCGACGACGGCCCGTCCCGGGCATTAGTGGAGCGTTAGCCGTACGGCGGCAGATCATCAGCGGCGACCGACAGTCTTGTTCTCACGAGCCCGAACACCACGTCGCGAGACACCACATCGCGAGAACGGGGAAGACCATGTCGCACCGCACCGCCCTCCGCCACAACCGCCACGCCCGCAAGGCCGCCGCCGCCGTGATCATCGCTGTGGCCGCGCTCGGGCTCACCGCATGCCAGGACGGCGAGACCGACTCCTCGTCCTCACCCTCCGCCTCCGCGAGCGCCCCGCAATCCTCCGCACCCACGGCGCAGGGCCAGGACCAGGGCCAGGACCAGGACCAGGACCAGGCCAAGGACACCGCCAAGGGCACCCCCAGGAAGCCCGGGATGAGGTGCACGAACCAGATCGACTACGCCGGGGACTCCAGGGACAACGCCACGATCAACTCCATCGGCAACGACACCGGCTACTGCCCGCCGATCCAGAAGGAAGAAACCTCCAAGGGCACCCTCAGGAAGGGTGACATGAAGTGCACGGACCAGATCAACTACGCGGGCGACCACAGGGACAACGCCACGATCAACTCCATCGGCAACGACACCGGCTACTGCCCGCCGATCGAGAAGTGAGCTCCTGCCGTGACGCCGGTCGCCGGTTGGCGGCCACGGTCGCGGTCACGGTGCGGGCGGCGTCGCCCGTACCAGGCCCGTCTGGTAGGCGATGACCACCAGTTGGGCGCGGTCGCGGGCGCCCAGCTTCGTCATCGCGCGGTGGATATGGGTGCGCACGGTCAGCGGACTGAGCGTGAGAACCTCGGCGATCTCGGTGTTGGACCGGCCCTCGGCGGCCAGGCCCATCACCTCGCGCTCGCGGACGGTGAGCTCCGACAGGCGCTGCGGGGGCGCGAGGTGGGCGTCAGGGGCCGGGGACATGAGGAAGTTCGTGATGAGGGTGCGGGTCGCGGCCGGTGACAGCAGCGCCTCGCCGGAGGCCACCGTGCGCAGACCGGCCAGCAGGGTGTCGGCGGTGACGTCCTTACCGAGGAAACCACTGGCGCCGGCGCGCAGCGCCTGGGCGACGTAGTCCTCGGTCTCGAACGTCGTCAGGATGAGGACGCGGGTGGCGGCCAGCTCCGGGGCGGCGCAGATCGCGGAGGTGGCGGCGAGACCGTCCGTACCCGGCATCCGGATGTCCATGAGAACGATGTCGGGGTGGTGGGCGCGGGTCAGTTCCAGCGCCTCCGCACCGTCCGATGCCTCGCCGACCACCGTCATGTCCTCGCAGGAGTCGATCAGGATCCGGAAGGTGGCCCGCAGCAAGGTCTGGTCATCGGCGAGCAGCACCCTGATGGTCATGACTCTTCTCCTCCGGCTGGAGCGTCTGTGGCGCCTACGGCCGCTTCGGGTGCTTGCGGTGCTTCGGGGGCTTGCGGTGCTTCGGACACTTGGGCCGCTTCGGTTGCCGAGGGCTGGAGCGGCAGCGCGGTGGTGACCTCGAAGCCGCCCTCCGGGCGGGGTCCCGCACAGAGTTCGCCGCCGATGGTGCGGGCGCGTTCACGCATGCCCATGACGCCGAAGCCCCGGCCCGGCACGGCCTTGGCGGCGTCGACGGTATCGGCGGTATCGGAGGCATCGTTGGTGCCGGTGGTGCCGGTGATGCCGTTGGTGTCCGGGCCGTCATTGCTGACCGTGATCAGCAGGCGTGATCCGGAGTAGGCCAGACGTACCTGTGCGGAGTCCACGTCGGCGTGCTTGGAGACGTTGGTGAGCGCCTCCTGCACGATCCGGAACGCGGTCAGGTCCACCCCGGGGGAGAGCGCGCGGGGCTCCCCTGTCGTGCTGACCGTGACGGCGAGCCCCGCGGACGCACACGCCGAGACCAGTTCGGGCAGTCGGGCGAGGCCGGGAGACGGCTCCAGCGACGCGGAGGCCGGGGCGTCGGTCTGGCGCAGCAGTCCCAGCGTGGCCTTCAGCTCGCGCAGCGCGGAGGACGTGGTGCCGGTCAGATCGGTGAGGATCTGCTTCGTCTGCTGCGGACTGGTGAGCGCGAGGTGGGCGGCCGTACCGGCCTGCGCGTTGGCCAGGGCCATGTGATGGGCCACGACATCGTGCAGCTCGCGGGCGATGCGCATGCGCTCCTCGGTGACGCGCAGCCGTGCCTCCTCCTCCCGGGTGCGCTCGGCGTGTTCGGCGCGGGCCTGCACCGATGCGAGGTAGGCGCGGCGCAGCCGGGTCATGTTGCCGGCGGCGAGCGGCAGCAGCAGCCAGAAGAAGGGGCCGATCGTCCGCAGCACCAGGGACAGGCTGTCCATGGAGTCGGAGACCGCTGACGCGACCATCAGCGCCGCCATGCTGGTGACGCCGAAGACGCGTGTGGTCTTGCGGTCGGTGAGCGTGGCCAGCCAGTAGAGCGCCGCCATGACGGGTCCCAGCAACAGGGGGGTCAGCAGGTACCCCAGCGAGATCGCGATCACGGTGCAGACCGCGGTCACGACGACCGCGGTGCGCGGATGGCTGCGGTACTTCAGCAGGGCGAGGCAGGACACACCCATGAGGGCGGTGGCGGTCCTGTCCTGGTCGGGTGGCTCGGCGCCGGGCATGGTGAGGTTGCTGCCGAGGGCCGCACAGCCCATCAGCGACAGGACCAGCACCACGTCGATGACGTGGGGGTAGCGGTCGGAGTACTGCTCGAAACGGTCCGTGTAACGCTCAAGGCTGGTGCTCATCGGCTGGGCTCTCCGCTCGGTGCTGTGGGCCATCGTGACCGATTCGGCGCTCTGTGGGCCACCGTGGCGGATTCGGTGCCCCGTGGGCCACCATGACGGATTCGGTACTCCGTAGGCCACCATGACCGTTTCGGTGCCCCGTGGGCCACCGTGACCGTTCCCCGCGCGGACGGCCGCCGGGGCCGCCCATATCGTTCGCCACGGGCGGCCCCGGTGGGGGCGGGTCGGGCCGTCGATCAGCTGCGGGCCACTTCCAGGCCGGTCGTCCCGACCGGTTCCGGGTCGGATCCCGGTCCCGACCCCGGTCCCGACCCCGGTCCCGATTCCAGCCGGCGGCCGAGGGCCTCGCCCTCCACGTCGACCTTGGGCAGCAGCCGGTCCAGCCACTTCGGCAGCCACCAGGCCCTGTCGCCGAGCAGGGCGAGCACGGCGGGCACGATCGCCATCCGTACGACGAAGGCGTCGAACAGGACGGCGGAGGCGAGCCCGAACCCGATCATCTTGACCATGGAGTCGCTCTCGCCGACGAACCCGGCGAACACCGCGATCATGATCAGCGCGGCGGCCACCACCACACGCGCGCTGTGCCGGAAGCCGGATGTGATCGCCTGGCCGGGCCGCTCGCCGTGGACGTACGCCTCCCGCATCCGTGAGACGAGGAACACCTCGTAGTCCATGGCCAGGCCGAAGATGATGCCCACCAGGAAGATCGGCATCAGGCTCATGATCGGGCCGGTCTGCTCCACGCCCAGGAGTCCGGCGCCGTGGCCCTGCTGGAAGACGAGGACGACCACGCCGAGGGAGGCCAGCACCGACAGCAGGAAGCCGACGGCCGCCTTCAGCGGAACGAACAGGGACCGGAAGACCACCAGCAGGAGCACGATCGCGAGGCCCACCACGACGACCAGGTAGGGGATCAGCGCGGACTGCACCTTGTCGGAGACGTCGATGTTCAGCGCGGTGGTGCCGGTGACCTCGAAGGTCGCCCCGGTCTCGGACTCGACCCCGGGCCGCTCGCCCCGAATGGTCGTGACCAGGTCCTTGGTCCGTTCGTCGGTCGGCGCCGTGGACGGCACGACCTGGAAGACGGCCGTGTCACCGGCCGCGTTGAAGCGGGCCGGGGAGACGGAGACGACACCCTCGGTGCCGCCGATCTCCTTCGCGACCGTGTCGGCGGCGCCCTTCGGGTCGGTGCCCCCCTTCGCGTCCACGACGACGGTCAGTGGCCCGTTGAAGCCCGGCCCGAAGCCCTCGGCGAGCGCGTCGTAGGCCCGGCGCTCGGTGGTGGAGGTCGACTTGGCCTCGTCCCCGTCCATGCCGAGCTGCAGGTCCGTCATCGGCACCGCGAGGGCCCCGAGGCCCACCACGCCGAGCAGCAGCACGGGCAGCGGACGCCGCAGCACGAACCGCGCCCAGCGGCTGCCCCCGTTGTCCCGGGTGCCCTCCTCCTCGATCCGTCCGCTCCTGCGGGCCCGCCGCCGGAGCACGGCGTTCGGCCAGAACCCGAGGAACGCCGGGACCAGCGTCAGCGCGACCAGTACGGCGACCACGACCGCGCCCGCCGCGGCCAGGCCCATCTTGGTGAGCATCGGGATGCCGACCACCGCGAGTCCGGCCAGCGCGATCACGACGGTGAGCCCGGCGAACACGACCGCCGAACCGGCCGTGCCGACCGCCAGACCGACCGCCTCCCGCGGCACCCGGCCCTTGGCCCGCTCCTCGCGGTAGCGGGAGACGACGAACAGGGCGTAGTCGATGCCGACGGCGAGACCCAGCATCATCGCCAGAGTGCCGGTCGTCGTGGACAGTCCCAGCGCCTCGGACAGGGTCAGGATGGTGGCCATGCTCACGCCGACACCGATGATGGCGGTCAGCAGCGGCAGTCCGGCGGCGGCCAGCGAACCGAAGGTGACCAGCAGCACGACGGCGGCTATCGCGACACCGATCACCTCAGCCGCACCACCGGGCCCGCCACCGTCGTCCATCGCGCTTCCGCCGGCCTCGACGGTCAGCCCGGAGCCCTGGGCCGTGTGGATGGCCCGCTCCAGCTGGTTCTTGCTGGCGTCGGTGAGGTCGTTGGCGCCGACCTTGTAGGTGACCGTCGCGTACGCCGTCGTGCCGTCCTTGCTGACGGCCTTCGCCTGGAACGGATCGACGGCGCTCGCGACCTGGGCCCCGTCGCCCAGATTGGCCACGGCCTCCTCGACGGCCTGCCGGTTCTCGGTGGCGGTGACCTTCTCGCCGCTCGGCGCGACGAAGACGACCCGGGCGGTCGCGCCGTCGGCGGAGGCTCCGGGGAAGCGCTGCTCCATCAGGTCGAACGCCTTCTGGGACTCGATGCCCGGCATCGAGAACTCCTCGTCGGAAGCCCCCGAAGCCTTGAGCGCGCCCAGCCCGACGGCGGCCAGGACGGCCGCCCAGACCAGGGCGACGTACCAGCGCCGCCGGAAGGCCAGACGGCCCACTTGGTAAAGGAATGTAGCCACGACAGGAGGTCTCCACATCTGGTGCCGACTGTCCGCATCTGGTGCCGACTGTCCGCCCAGACTCTCCGGGAGCGAGCCGCCCTGTCGTCGTGCGCCTGCCGACATTTCGCGCTACTGAGAACGCAGTACAGACCGGCCCATCGGGTCCGCCGCTGGTACGACGTACCCGCCCGGGACCTCGCTGAATTCCGTTTCCCGCGGCCCTTCCAGGGGAATGATCATTAACACTGCGGGACTATTTCCGTGAGCTGGGGGGCCTCTCATGAGCGGTACGTCACGGTCACATCAGAACGGCGCGGAGGCGGGGGACGCCGCGCCTGAGCCGGAGCGTCCCAAGGTGAAACAGATCGCGCTCATACCGGCGTCCCAGAAACCGCTGCCCGAGCGCGGCCGCGGGGGTTTCAGCGATGAGCAACCTGACCGCCTGAAGTCGCAGCTGGCCAAGATCGACAGGGGGGAGACAATCCCCACTCCTGGAAGCAGGGCGGGCAGCGAAGACCGCGATATCCATGAGGAGGAGTGGCGGGCACACGATCACCACGGCCCCTACGGACAAAGGCGTCGGCGCAGGAATTGACGCGACTCGGCCGCGCCGCCGAGAACCGATACGGCATTTCCAGCGTGCGTGATTTCCAGCGTGGGTGATTTCCAACGTGGGTGATCGCGCAGCCCGCATGCCCGCGCGCCCGGCGGGCGAAGGGCCCACCGGGCGCGGGAGTGCGGAGTGCCGTGGCTTACGGGTGGTACTTCTCCTCGACCGTCTCGGCAGCGCCGGACTTGGCGTTCATGGTGACGCGGACGGTCACGCTGTTGGTCTTCGCGGCCTTCTCCAGCTGCTCCACGGTGCACTTGGAGGTGCCGTAACCGTCGTCGCCGATGGACACGGTGCCGCCGTCGTCGGAGCAGATCGCGGCCGCGCCGAGGATCTGTGTGGCGTTGGAGATCAGGAACGCCCGCTCCATGCCGCCGCTCTCGGGCTTGATGGTCATCTTGCCGGGCGCGAGGTACTTCAGTGTGCCGACGTACATGCGGTGGTTCCCCGCGTTGGCGACGCCGCCCCCCGGGGGAGGCGGACCCGCCACCGTTGCCGCCGCCCTTGCCGCCACCCTTGCCGGCGGCGGGCGGCGCCGTGTCGGTCTTGCCGCCGCCCTTGCCGCCGCCCTGACCCTGCGAACCGGAGTTGTCCGAGGAGGAGCCGCTGGTGGGCTGCGCCGAGGCCGAGGAGCCGGAGGAGTCGGCCTTGGAGTCGTCCGGCCCACAGGCCGTGGCCCCCAGACTCAGCGCCGCGGCCGCGACAAGGGCGGCGGCGATACGGCGGCCGGCGCGGCCGCGGAAGCGGTTGGTGGTGGTGGCGGTGTTCATCGTGACCTCGCGTTGCTGTGTTCTGTCGTCTCGCTCCCGGACGACAATCAGCTTCGAAGATCGCGTTGGCGTTCTACTAAGATCGCGTTGGCGTTCCGCTAACGGACGACTAATACGGTGCGGCGGCAACGCAACCCGTGCCCCCAAGGCCAGGTCCAGCCGAACCGGGGCCTCACACCGCGACCGTCTTCGGGTAGTGCGGACGGAGGCTGGACATGAGGATGCGGTCGAGCAGCCGGTCGGGCAGCACCCGCGACAGGCGTGTGATCAGGGCCGCGTCACGGCCAACGGTGTAGCGGGTGCGAGGCTTCCCGGCGGTCACGGCCTTCGCGATCACCCGGGCCGCGTCGGCGGCGGGCCTGCCACGTTTTATGTGGGTGGCGGAATGCGCGTTGGCCGCCTGGATCAGCCTTCCGTAGCGGTCCCGCTGCTCCGGCGACATGGCGGCGGCCAGCCGGTTCGCGGTGGCGATGACCCGGTCCGACATCTCCGTACGGACCGCGCCGGGCTCGACGACCACCACCCGCACACCCAGCGGCGCCAGTTCCCGGCGCAGCGAGTCGCTGACCGCCTCGAGGGCGAACTTCGTCCCCGCGTAGGGGCCGTACGTGGCCATGGCGACCCGCCCGCCGACCGAGCTGATGTTGACCACCCGGCCCGAGTGGCGCAGCAGCGCGGGCAGCAGCGCCTGGGTGACGGCGATATGGCCGAAGAGGTTGACCTCGAACTGCCGGCGCCACTCGCTCAACGGCAGCGCCTCGACAGGGGCGTTGATCTGGATGGCGGCATTGTTCACCAGCGCCCGCAGCGCACCCGCTCGCGAGTCATCGTCGAGGCGCGAGGCCAGCCGCGCGATGTGGTCCGGCTGGGTGATGTCGAGGATGACCGGCTCGATGCCGTCCGCGCGCAGCGCGTCGGCGTCACGGTCGCGGCGGACTCCGGCGATGACGTGGAACCCACGGCGGGCCAGTTCGCGTGCGGACGCCGCGCCGATCCCGGTCGAGGCTCCCGTCACGACGACGCGTTCCCGAGGCTCCCGGCGTTCACGAGGTTCCCGAGCTTCAGATGACATTGTCACCTGAGCGATGGTAGGCATCTCAGATGACGCTGTCAACAGTAAGATGGTCGGCATGATCTGTCGCGTGGAATCAGCGGCCGCGACCCGCCGCGCTCTGCTGGACGCGGCCGCCGAACTGCTGGACATCGGTGGTCCGGACGCGGTGACGCTGCGCGCGGTCGGGGCGCGCGCGGGGGTCAGCCGCGGAGCGCCGTACCGGCACTTCGCCAACAAGGACAGCCTGCTGACCGCCGTCGCGGCCGAGGCATGGGACCGGCTCGGGGATCAGCTGCGGGTCCTGCGCGCCGATCCACAGTCGCCCCCGGCCGAGAAGCTGCGGCACGCGCTCGCCGCGCTGATGACGGTCGGCCGTCGTCAGCCACACCTGTACCGGATGATGTTCAGCTCACCGGCCGGCGACCCGGCCGCGATCCACGCGGCGGAACGCACCCAGGACGAGTTCCTCGCCATCGTCGGTGACCTGGTCGGCGAACAGCACGCCCGGCGATTCGCGGCGCTGCTGCTGACCAGCACGCACGGCATGACGGGCATGGAGGCCAGCGGCCACCTCCCCGCGGAGAAGTGGCACGTTTCGGCCGAGGAACTCGTCTCGACCCTGGTGTCCATGATCGGAAGTCAGACCCGCAGCGAATAGCGGCGCATGAGAGCCGCCGGCTGACCGAAGGCGGCCAACGGTCGGGCGAATTGTCTGTGGCGCGGCGGAACTCAATGAGCGTTGAGGCATCCACCCCATTGTGCGAAGCGACATTTTATGGCCCCTCCCAGAGGCCGATACGGTCGGATTCATGGAGTGGAATTTTCTGACAGCCGAAAAACTCGCGGCCGCATTGCGTGCCGGTGAAGTGACCTCGGCCGAACTGACCGACGAGGCGATCGCCCGTATTGAGCGGGACGACAAGGCGATCAACGCGATCTGTGTACCGGACTTCGACCGTGCGCGGACCGCCGCGCGCGATGCCGACCAGGAGCGCGCCCGCGGTGAGGACCGGCCGCTGCTCGGCATTCCGGTGACGGTCAAGGAGTCCTACAACATCGCCGGGCTGCCCACGACCTGGGGCATGCCGCCACACCGGAACTACATGCCGGCCGAGGACGCGGTGCAGGTATCGCGGCTCAGGGCCGCGGGCGCGGTGGTGCTCGGTAAGACCAACGTGCCCATGGGGCTGCGAGATATACAGAGCTTCAACGAGATCCACGGCACCACCAATAACCCGTGGGATCACGGTCGTACGCCGGGTGGATCCTCCGGCGGATCGGCGGCGGCCCTGGCGTCGGGGTTCGGCGCGCTGTCCATCGGCTCCGACATCGCCGGTTCATTGCGCACCCCCGCGCATTTCTGCGGCATCTACGCACACAAGCCGACACTCGGGCTGGTGGCGAACCGCGGCATGGTCCCGCCGACCGCACCGGCCCTGCCGACCGAACTCGACCTCGCCGTCGTCGGCCCGATGGCGCGCACCGCCCGCGACCTCACGCTCCTGCTCGACGTCATGGCCGGACCTGACCCGCTGACCCTCGGCGTGGCGCACGACGTGACGCTGCCGCCCGCGCGCCACGAGCGACTCCGCGACTTCCGAGTCCTGGTCCTCGACGATCACCCGCTCATTCCGAGCGGGTCCGCTGTGCGGGCGGGCGTGACCCGGGTGGCCGACGCGCTCGCCGACGACGGCGCCCGCGTCGAACGGCACACTCCGCTGCTGCCCGATCTGAGCGAAGCCGCGGTGCTCTACACACAGTTGCTGTTTTCGGGCTTCAGCGGAAGTTTTCCCGTCGAAGCGTACGAGCAGCTGCGGACCCTCGCCGCCGGACTGGGCGCGGACGACCGGAGTCTCGACGCCGCGCTGCTGCGCGGCATGGCGTTCAGCCACCGCGACTGGATCGAGGCGGACAGCCGTCGCCAGCTCCACCGCCACGGCTGGCGGCGGCTCTTCGCCGAGTTCGACGCCGTGGTGTGTCCCATCACGCCCACTCCCGCGTTCCCGCACGACCACAACCCCGATCTGAGGGAACGCCGGATCGACATCGACGGCGTCGAGTACCCGTACCTCGACCAGCTCGTCTGGGCCGGCCTGGCCACCATGCCCGGCCTGCCCGCCACCGCCATACCAGCGGGCCGGTCCCCCGCGGGCCTGCCGGTGGGAGTGCAGCTCATCGGCCCGATGTACGAGGACCGCACCCCGCTGCGACTGGCCGAACTGCTCGAGCAGAAGATCGGCGGCTTCCAGGCACCGAACTGCTTCCAGGCACCGAACTAGGGCCGACCATGCCCAACCATAGACGGCCGGCGACCGGTGGAGCAGTTGTCCGGTCCGACCGGGTGACGCCGCGCGCGAACGGGTGATTCAGGTGCTTTTCCCGTTTCCAGGTGGAAAGGAAAAGGTGGCATTCATGCGCGAAGAGAACGCATGAACACCTGGGAGGAAATATGCTGATACAAGCGAGCGCGCTCGTGCGCGGCAGCTCGGTGCTGGTAACCGCCGCGGCGACCGTCGCCATGCTGGCCACCCCTGCCGAAACCACCGAAGCCGAGGCCCACGGCGGGCGGCCGAGCGACGGGCGGGCGGCCGAGACCAGGCAGATCGCGTCCTCGGTCCTGGACGCGGACCAGAACGTCAAGTTCACCCTGACCGCGATCCGGTCCACCGTCGACCCGCTGAGGGCCTCCGTCCGCCTGAAGGCCTTCGTCCGGCAGCACGGCCGGCTCGTGCTGTCGGATGAGGTACGGGTCGGTGAGGTGGACAGCTGGTTCTGGTTCCCGGTCACCGGCCGGGGCGCGATCTGCGAGTTCTCAACGGCGAGCACCAACCCCGCGCCCGTCACCACGAGCCTGCTGATCACCCCGGCGATCGGCTGCTCGCCGCCCCAAAGCTTCGAGCTGCGGGACGGGAAGTTCAAGGCCGACGGCCACCGCGCGCGGACCCCGCACGGCGGAGTGAGCACTGGCGGCGGCGGCATGGCCGAACGGACCGCCACCCGGGAAACGCCGACCGGCACGTAGGCCGTCACCCCCGTCACCCCCGCACGGCCTGCCGGTCGCCTTCGTGGTGACCGGAGCCAAGGCCATTGAACCGAGGCATCCCATCGCATACGCCAGAGGCCCCGGAGGCGCGGGGGGAGTTGGGGCAGGGCGGGAGCGGCGACCCGCGCGCTATATTCAGCCACACAGAGCCTAGTA
>NZ_JBHYVB010000023.1:44855-49965 GCF_042750115.1 Streptomyces sp. NPDC059455 | reverse complement strand
CAATTGGTGTTGACCGCATCAACGCAATTTTACCCGAGCAACCCAACCCAATCCCCCTCCGCCCCCTCCCGGGGGGGGCACGGGGCCTCTGAGCTGACGCGCGCCCGGCAGGATTCGAACCCGCAACCTGTGCCGTCGTTGCCGTCAATCTTCCCCCGCCATCTTTAACAAGAGACGGGGTGCAGGGGGTACCGCGCTGCCTAGTCTTCATGGTCATGCCCGACGAACCGTTTCTCGCCGCGACCAAAGCCTCTTATGACGTCATGGCAGCGGAGTACGCCGACATGGTGAGCTCCGAATTGGACGCCAAACCTCTCGACCGGGCGTTGCTCGCCGCCTTCACGGAGTTGGTAAAGGCATGCGGAAACGGTCCCGTTGCCGATGTGGGTTGTGGACCCGGCCAGGCAACGGTGGCACTACGCCGACTGGGCGTGGACGCGTTCGGCATCGACCTTTCGCCCGCGATGATCGACCTGGCCCGCCGCACCTACCCGGATCTGCGGTTCGAGGTGGGATCGATGCTGGCCCTGGGTCTGCCGGAGGGCTCCATGGGCGGTCTGCTCGCCTACTACTCGATCATCCACGTCCCATGGGAGCGGCGGTCGGAAGTGTTCTCCGAGTTTCACCGGGTGCTCGCACCGGGTGGGCAGGTGATGCTTGTCTTCCAGGTCGGTGATGACCGGGGTCATCGCTCCGAGGCGTTCGGCAAAGCCATCTGCCTCGACTGGTACCGGCAGCAACCGGACGAAATCGCCGACCTGCTACGACGCGCTGGATTCGAGGTCTGGGCCACAGTCACGCGGCAGCCCGACGCTGCCGAGAAGACACCGCAGGGCTACGTCTTGGCACGCAAGCCCGTATCCGAGCCAGCGGAGCTTGACGAAGCAAGAGCGCTTGCGGACGAAGAGCTATACGTACGTTTCCAAAGCACGGTCCGAAACGAGCGCGGATACTTCACCGGCGTGTTCGGACTGGTCAATGGACTGGCCCGGAACGGGAAGCTGACCGCTGAGCAGGAGCGCTTCAGACGGGCCCACAATGACTGGTACAACGCGGCCTGTCCCGACCCCTCCTCCGTCGATCCGACGGTCTACGACCGCGAGCTTCACCCCGGGGCGGCGGCCTGGTTCAAGTCCACGTCGCGGGACCTGATCAAGCGAGTAGACGGCTACTTGGAGATCCTTGCCGCTCACGAGATCGGGTGGCGCATGATGCGATCGTCGGATCCAGGGAGGATCGTCTACGAGGACGAATACCAAATCGTCGTCGTTCCACATGAGGCCGGACCGGGCCCGGCGGCCATACGCGACAGGGATGCGTAGCGAGAGCATGGCTTCGTCCCTCGCCTCCACGGCCCATTCCCTGGCCCGGCTCGTCCATGTCTCCGCGCTGGACACGGGCAGTAGCCGGCGGTGGTGATCGCCAGGCCCCCTTCCGTGCACCTTCTGGTCCGCTTTGAGTATGGATACTCAGGCATGCGAGGGCCGTGCTGTGCAGGGTGAAGCCATGGTGAGCAGCAGGTTGGGCCGCTGGGCAAAGGGCATCGTCGTCTCGGCGGCCGCGGCCCATGCGACGTACTGGATCTGGGAATCCGCCGAACGGTGGGAGTCGGAAGCGCAACAGGCCAATCCGGACGCGGGTATCGGCGCGGGGTTCATCGAAGGGGCGCTGGCCACACTCGCCTGGTTGACACTGGTGCCCTTGCTGCTGTGGGCAGGGATGCGACTGCTGCGGGAGCGAGACAATCAGCTGCTGGTGAGCATGGGATCAGCGACGTGGATCATTCTCGGGGCCCAGATGACCGAGGGCGGCATCAGCAGGATGGAAACTGAGCTGTTCCTTCTCGCGTTCGCCCTGCTCGGCGGCTTCCTGGCACTGTTCCGTCCCACCGCACCAGCAGAGTGATCGCCCCGAGAGCTGATGGTCACCGCATACGCCAGAGGCCCCTTCCGCTGACCGGAAGGGGCCTCTGAGCTGACGCGCGCTCGGCAGGACTGGTCAAGGTCTGTTCGAAGACGACCCAGCGTGAGGATCTTCATTGCCCACCCGGTCGGCCGTGTGCCATTGAGATCTGCCTCGTGTGTCGTGTGCCAGGCTGGCCGTCGTCTCCAGCATCTTGCCCGCCGACGCCGTCACAGCTGCCGTGGACCGCGGCTCGGCGGCAGTCGACATCCTTCCGCCGAGAGGGACACATCCATGGCGAGCTCGATCAACCGGCGGGACTTCCTCGGTGCCGCCGCCGGCGCGGCCCTCGTACCGCCCTGCCTCATGAGCCGGTTCTGGCTGCCGCCGCGGTCGGTGCCGTCCGGAGGCGGCCAACATTCCGACGGGTGCGACCAGCGTGTGGAGTACCTGCCGGTGGCCCTGGACGAGGTTCCCTTTCCCAGGGACATCGCGTTCACCGTGCACTACCCGGGCAACCGACCGATCACCCTGCGCGCCCACTACTGGTACCAGGCGGACGCTCTGCGAAGCGGCCGGGCATGCCCGGCCATCGTCGAGTTCAACCCGTATCGACGGCGGGACGGGACGCTGTACGCCGACAGCATGATGTATCCCTGGTTCGCTCGGAATGGCTATCTCTGCTTCCGTGTCGACCTGCAGGGCAGCGGCGACTCGGAGGGAACCCTCACCGACGAGTACTCCGAGGAGGAACTCTCGTACTGCGTCCAGGTCATCGAGCAGATCGCCCGGCTCCCCTTCTGTGACGGCAACGTAGGCATGATGGGAAAGTCCTGGAGTGCCATCAACTCCTTGATGGTCGCCGCCCGCGAGGACTGCCCCTCCGCGCTCAAAGCGATCGTCGTGTGCTGCGGCACCGACGACCGCTACAACGACGACGTCCACTACATGGGCGGAGCCATGATGCAGGACAACGTCGGCTGGCCATCGAGTATCTGGGGCTGGCTCCCGGCCCCGCCCGATCCGCGGACCGTCGGCCGGCAGTGGAAGGAGATCTGGCGGGAGCGCATCCGCAACATGAGCTTCTGGTTCGAGCAGTGGGGCAGCCACCAGACGCGCGACTCCTACTGGAGCACGACCAGCGTGCGCGACCACTACGACAGGGTCCGCGTCCCGGTCTTCATCCTCTCCGGCTGGCAGGACGGCTACAAGAATCCCGTAGAGCGCGCGGTACGGGCCCTCGGCGAACTCGGTCGTCCCGTGAGCGGGCTGTTGGGCCCCTGGGGGCACAAGTACCCCTTCAACGGCTACCCGGGCCCCCGCATCGACTGGCTCCGCTACGTCGTCACACATTGGTGGGACCGCTGGCTCAAGGGCGAACACCCCGATCCAGACACCAGCTGGCCGCAGCTCACAGTGTGGCTCGGTGAATCCCGCGAGCCGGATCGGCTGCCCGACTACACCGAGAAGGGAAAGTGGGTCGCCGAGGATCACTGCTGGGCCGATCGCGTACAGGAACAGGCGTTCTTCCTCACGACGAACCAGCGCATGTCACCGCACCCCGCCTCCGTCAGCCATGCCTACATCAGCGCTTCGGATATCAGGCTGGGGACCACGCTCCTGGAAACCAGCTCCTTCGGCGAGTGCTCCAACGCCGACCTGCCCGGCGATCAGAACCGGGACGACCACCGCTCGATCTTCTTCGACAGCGCGCCGCTCGACCGCGATCTGGAGTGCTTCGGCTATCCGCTGACAAGGCTCAACCTGGAGTGCGACCGACCGCTTGCGTCCGTCGCCATCCGCCTCTCGGAGGTCAGCCCCCAAACCGGGGCGTCCCATCTGGTGACGTACAGGTTCTTCAATCTCTGCTACAACGACAACGACATGGCCCACCCCAGACCCGTCCCCTCGGGGATCTTCTCGGTGGAAGTCCCCCTCAACATCATGGGCCATGTCTTCAAACGCGGCTGGAAAATCCGGTTGTCGGTCTCGCCCTCCTTCTTCCCCACCATGTGGCAGAGCCCCGAGATTCCGACGGTCAAGCTGCACACCGGGCCTGTGGACGATCTGCCCCCGAGCGCACTCGTCCTGCCCGTCCGCGCGCCGCGACCGCAGGACGCCCGCATTCAGGCACTACTTGCAGGATCCCAGACCGCCTATGTGAACCCCGAGCAGTACGTACCCACGCTGAAGACGATTCGGGAGGCATCGGACCAGCGGTCCGTGGAGCGGGTGGTCGTCCAAGGAAAGCCCGGAGTCCTCGTGCACAAGGTCTTCGACAGCGGGAGCGCGGTGTACGGCGGGGTGCTGGACGACCTGTTGGTCGACCAGACCGCCGAGGAGAACTTCCAGATCCTCGATTGCGATCCCCTGTCGGCCACCGGCTTCACCCGTTCCGCCACACAGCTGCAACGCGCCGACTGGAAAGTCCGAGTAGTCACCCATACTCGTGTGCACAGCGAGAAAACCGCGTCGGGCCGGTTCGTCTTTCGCTACGAAGCCGATTTGCACACCTTCGTCGCAGACGAGCCCTTCGAGGAGAAACACATTCGAGGAACGATCCCACGTCGATGGGTGTGAGCGGACCCCGAGCCGATAAGCGCCGTCCACTACCGCCGGCGCGCTTGGACCATGGCCGGCGTTCCAATGCTCTCTGCGGGCATCAGCGCTGGGTGGACCGATGATCCCACAGTCCCCGGCCTCTCCGACCAGAGGCCCCTTCCGATGATCGGAAGGGGCCTCTGAGCTGGTGCGCGCTCGGCAGGATTCGAACCTGCAACCTCTTGATCCGTAGTCAAGTGCTCTATCCGTTAAGCTACGAGCGCTTGGCTTCCCGGCGGTTTTTCTTGCCGGTCGGCGTTGCGGGGACAACATTACATGACCTGTGCCGTCAGGCGAAATCCGTTTCCCCCACCCATGCTGACCTGCGAAAACTCCATTTTCGAGGGCTCGCGGAGTCGCCGTCGCGAGGCCTCTGGGAGCTCGCCTTCGCGTCGCGAGGTGCTTGAGGAGCGAGGGTGGATACTACGGACGGCCACTGGAGAGTCACCGTGCGCTGCCCCCGCTAGCGGCGCGGTTGCGTGATCGTTCGGGGCGGGTCCGGGAACGACACAGGGGGCGGGGCCGCGCGGGGGCGGGCGCGCCGGCGCGGGGGGGGGGGGGTGGGGGTGTTAGAAGCGTGTGGGGGTTGGGAGACACACCCCAATCA
>NZ_JBHYVB010000023.1:25091-44845 GCF_042750115.1 Streptomyces sp. NPDC059455 | reverse complement strand
GGTTTTTTGTTGGTGGGGGGGGGGCGGTGTCACTCCGTGGGGGCGCGGCGGCGGGGGGCCGGCCCCCCTGTCGGAGAGCGGAGGCTGAGGGATTTGAACCCTCGATGGGCTTTAAGGCCCAAACCGCATTAGCAGTGCGGCGCCATAGACCAGACTAGGCGAAGCCTCCAACACACCGGTCGCTCGCGCGAGCGCGAGGTGGCGTGTGCAGATGATGTCACAGCCCAGTGGGATGTCACCAATCGCGGACTACGGTACTCGGCGGGCGGGGCCCATCGCAAAGCCCTAATAGGGGGTGGGGTGAGCGCGGCCCGTACGGCGGAGCGCATTCCTTACGGCCGAGGGGAGCCCCTTACGGCGAGCGCAGCCCCTTACGGCGGAGCAACGCGCGGGGCGGCGGCGCGTTAGACGGGGCGGGGGCAGCGCGCCCCCGACCGATCACACCAGGAGTGCCTCCATGCCCCTGCTGCACCGCCTCGCCGTCACCGCCGCGCTGACGACCGCCGCCGCCGCGGGCGCGCTGGCCCCCGCCGCGGCCACGCCGCTGCCGCTGCCCCTGCCGTTCGACGGGGAGAGCGCCGACCGGCTTGTGATCACCGTGAGTGAGACCGGTGAGGCCGATGACGCCGCGACCTTTCTGCTGAGCTGCCACCCGACCGGCGGTACGCACCCTCGGGCGCGGGCCGCGTGTGGGCAGCTGGACTCGCAGACCGTATGGGGCCGGGATCCGTTCGCGCCGGTGTCGCCGGACGCGATGTGCACCGGGCAGTACGGCGGGCCGGCCACGGCTCGGGTGACGGGCCAATGGGCGGGGCGTCCCGTCAACGCCTGGTTCAACCGCACCAACGGGTGTGAAATCGCCCGATGGAATCGGTTCTCCGTGGTTTTGCGCATGCCTGGGAGCTGACCTGGGGATTGGGCCGGGAGTGAGAGGAGAAGGGCTCGGTGAAGTTTGTCCGGGCGTGCGCCGAGACGCGCACGTCGCGCTGCGACCTCCCTCTCATCCACGGTCGCGTCCGGCGCTGGTGCCCGTAGACTCCCCTAGAGACACTCCGCAGATGGGACGGCAGAATGACCGCGGGTGTCAGCAAGGTGCGGTAGTCAGGGAGGAAGCGTCGTCGTGAGCAGCAGGCCATCCCGAGGCGCTGCTCGCCTCGCGGCGATACTCGACGCACTCCCGGACGCGCTGTTGCTGGTCAACTGCAACGGCACGATCGTCAACGCCAACCACCACGCGCTGGAGTCCTTCGAGGCTCCGGGCACCGCCCTGGTCGGCCGTGGTCTGCTCGATCTGCTCCCCTCCTTCGATCCCAATCGCATTCCCGGGTCGATGCGGCGCCCCGACGAGGCGCAGGGGGACGGCAGCAAGCCGACCCGGATGATGGCCCGGCGCACCGACGGGGCGCAGTTCCCCGTCCAGGTGACCAGCGCGAATCTGGAGGACGGGCGGACTCCTTACGCCGATCAGTACAGCTACACCGGCGATGAGCTGCTGATGCTCATCGTGCGCGACCTGACCGGGACGCTCGACACCGAGGCCGAACTCGCCCGTCAGCAGCGCCAGACCGAGATGATCCTGCGCGCGGCGGCGGAGGGCGTGGTCGGCGTGGACACCGAGGGCAAGGTGGTCCTCGTCAACCCGTCCGCCGCGCAGATCCTCGGCTACCGGGCCAGCGACATGGGCGGTCAGGAGCTTCACTCTCTTGTACACCACTCGCGCCCGGACGGTTCCCCCTTCCCGTACGAGGAATCGCCCCTCGCCGACACCCTGCGCTCCGGCCGCAAGCACCGGGTGCGCGGCCAGGTGCTGTGGGCGAAGGACGGAAGCCAGGTCCCGGTCGATCTGACCACCGCGCCCGTCCGCGACGGCGACCAATTCGTGGGCGCCGTGCTGACCTTCACCGACCGGCGGGCCGAGAAGGCCATGGCGGCCAAGCACGCCGAGGAGGTGGAGAGCCTCACCACCCGGCACACGGAGAAGGTGGAGAGCCTCACCACCCAGCACGCCGAGAAGGTGGAGAGCCTCACCACCCGGCACGCCGAGGAGCTGGAGGGGCTCACCACCCAGCACACGAGGGCCCTGGAGGAGCTGCGGACGCAGCTCGCCGAGGAGCGCACGCGGTACGCGGCACAGCTGGAGTCCGTCACCGCCCGGAACAGCCAGCTGCTCGCCGTGCTGGACCAGTCCCTGCGCGGACCGCTGGTGCAACTGCGCCATGAGCTCGGCGTGCTCGCCGACGACCCGGCCGGGCAGCTGTGGCCCGAGGCCAACCAGATCCTGCACCACCTGGCCGCCGGCTACACCCGGATGACCACGCTCGTCGACAACGTCCTGAGCTATCAGCGGCTCGACTCGAGCGGCGAGGAGCTGGCCCGCCGTACGGTCTCGATGGACGAGGTCGTATCGGCCAGTGTCGAGGGCGCGGTCGAGCTGATCGGGCCGGGGCGCGCGCAGTTCGCCGTGCACGCCCCGCCGATCGACGCCGAGGTGGACGCGGAGCGGCTCGCCCAAGCGCTCGCCCATCTGATCGCGGACGTGGCCGGGGTCGACTCCACCGGCAACGCCGCCTCGGGCGTCGCGGCGAGCGACTCGACGATCGTGGTCGCGGCGGCGCAGCGCGGCGATGTCGTACGGATCGAGGTCCGCGGACCGTACGCGGGCGGCGACCCGGTGCACGAGCCGATCGTGCGCGGGATCGTGCGCCTGCACGGGGGCGTGCTCCAGACCCATGAGATGCCGGGCATGGGCGGGCACGCGTATGTCCTGGAGGTGCCGATCTCGGCGGCGGCCGCCGCCGAGCAGGGGCGCATGGACGGGGACGCCGCCGGGCAGGGCGACGGTACGCAGGGGCAGGGCACCTCGGGCACTGGTGCCGGTACAGGTGCCGGTACGGGTGCCGGTACGGGCGCGGGCACGGCGGGCGGCAACGCCTCCGGCCAGACCCCGACCGGACGCCGCGCCCGGCACGGGGCGGCCTCCAGCGACACGCCGGGCGACACCAGCGGCGGCGGTACGCAAGGGAACGGCACCCAGGGCGGCGGCACCCACGGCAACGGCACTCAGGGCGGCGGCGCCCAGGGCGGTACGCCTCCGCCCAACCTCCGTAAGGCCGACCCCCGTACGGCCGACCCCCGTAAGGTCGACCCGCGCACCGCCGCTCAGCAGGGCGCCCCGGGGACGGCCCCTGGCGCGACCGCGCCCGCCGTGCTGCCCGCGGTCGTCGGCGAGAACGCCGCGGCCCAGCAGCAGAACGCGGCCGAGCCCGCGAACCCGCCGCGGCCCACCGGGCGGCGCAGAGCGCGCCCCCACCCCGACGAGGACCCGGCGGCGGCCGCGGCCGCGAACCCCGGCCAGAGCGCCGAGGGAGCCGCGACCGGCAGCCATCGCCACGCTCGTGGC
The DNA here is from genome assembly GCF_042750115.1 of Streptomyces sp. NPDC059455. NCBI lineage: Bacteria > Bacillati > Actinomycetota > Actinomycetes > Kitasatosporales > Streptomycetaceae > Streptomyces > Streptomyces sp. NPDC059455. The sequence continues at coordinate 41,445 of NZ_JBHYVB010000023.1, read as the reverse complement.
GGCGCACCGGAAGCGGCCGGTCCGCAGTCGACGGGCCCCGCCGCCATGGGCGTTGTGCCGCCTCAGGGCATTCCCGCCCAGCAGCAGCCCCAGGGCCGCCGGGCCCGGCGCGGCGCCCCGGCGCAGGAGCAGGGCGGCCCTCAGACCGCCGGTGCCCCCGCCCCCGCGCGGGGTGCGGGCGGCCGGCCTGCCCTCGCCCTGCCCGCGGCCCCCTCCGACACGCCCCAGCAGCCCGCCCAGCCGGCCGCGTCGGGCATGCCCGCGCTGCCCGCCGCCCGCACCCCCGAGGAACAGCAGCCCAACTGGGGCCAGGACACCAGCGGCGGCCAGCCACAGGAGGTCCCGCCCACCGGACGGCGCCGCGCCCGCCGCGCACTGGGCGAGGCACCGGAACAGCCAACGCCCGACCAGGCCCAGGCCCAGGCCCCTGGCCAGCCGCAACCTCAGCAGTCCCAGCCGCAGCCCGCGGGGGATCCCGGCCTCGTCCGCTCCCCCTTCGCGCTGCCCCCGGCCGCCGCCGACCGGGCGCAGCCCGGCGCACTGCCGCCCGAGCTCGGCCCGGCCGGGCTCGTCCCCGCGCAGCACAGCCCGCGCGAGGCGCGGGGCGGCGGGCCCCAGCCGCAGCAGGGCGGGGGCCTGGCCGTACGAGGCGAGCCCGTACCGCCCAACGGCGCGGCGCGGCCCGGTGGCTGGCCGTCCGACCCGGCTCAGGGCCAGGGCCAGGACCCGCGTCGGCCCCAGCCGCAGGCCCAAGGCCCCCAGCCGGCCGCGTCGGGCATGCCCGCGCTGCCCGCCGCCCGCACCCCCGAGGAACAGCAGCCCAACTGGGGCCAGGACACCAGCGGCGGCCAGCCACAGGAGGTCCCGCCCACCGGACGGCGCCGCGCCCGCCGCGCACTGGGCGAGGCACCGGAACAGCCAACGCCCGACCAGGCCCAGGCCCAGGGTGGCCCGCAGCCCGCGGAGACCAGCGGGCGCCCACCGGCCCAGCAGCCGACTCAGCAACCGGCGCAGCCCCCCGCGCAGTGGCCGGACGCCCCCGCGCAGCCCCGTCCGCAGCCGCTGCCCGCCGAGGCCCCGCCGAACGCCGACACCACCCAGGGGCGCGCGATCAGCGTGCGCACCCTGGGCCAAGGGGTGCCGTTCGCCCAGCAGGTGGGGGAGCAGCCCCAGGGCCAGCCCGCACAAGGCCAGCCGCAGGGACGTCCGCCGCAGGGTCAGCCGCAGACGCCTTCCGGAGGCACCAGCACGAGCGGTGGCAGGCGGCGCAAGCTGGCCGCCCGGCCCGAGATGACGGACCAGGGCGCCTCGGCCGAACTTCAGCCGGCCGGCAACCGGGCGCATCCGCACACCGGACCGCAGCCCCACACCGGGCAGTCCACACAGGGCGGTCAGCAGCCCCACACCGGGCCGCAGCCGCACCCCGGTCCGCAGACCGGCGCGCAGCCCCGTCCCCAGCCCGGGCCGGGGGCGCAGCCGCAGCGTGCGGTGGGCCCGTCGCAGGGTTCCGGCCGTACGTTCGCCATCGGCGCGCCGGACGAGGGCGCCGAGGGGCCGGAGCCGCTGGACGGGCCGAACGGCGCCGTCGAGATCGTCGACGACCGTACCCCGCCGCCCGACGACGAGCTGCCGCCGGAGCCGCTGGACAACCCACGCCGCCTCCTGGTGTGGCCCGCGCCGGACATGTCCACCCAGCAGGCGCTGAGCGACCGCGGCTACCGTCCGGTGATCGTGAACTCCCGTGAGGAGGTGGACGCGCAGATCGCCGCGTACCCGGCGGCGCTGTTCGTCGACCCGCTGACCGGGCCGATCACCCGGACCGCGCTGCAGTCGCTGCGTACGGCGGCGGTCGCGGCCGAGGTGCCGGTGCTGGTGACCGCGGGGCTCGGCCAGGCGACGCGCGAGGCGGCGTACGGCGCCGACCCGGCCGTCCTGCTCAAGGCGCTCGCGCCGCGCGACAGCGAGCAGCATCCGTCGCGCGTGCTGCTGATCGAGGAGCACGCGCCGATCGCGATGGCGCTGACGGCGACGCTCGAGCGGCGCGGGATGCAGGTCGCCCGCGCGGCGACGGACGCGGACGCGGTCTCGCTCGCGGCCCAGATGCGGCCGAACCTGGTGGTGATGGACCTGATGCAGGTACGCCGCCGCCGGGCCGGGATCGTCGACTGGCTGCGCGGCAACGGACTGCTGAACCGCACCCCGCTGGTCGTGTACACCTCCGCGGACATCGACCCGGCGAATCTGTCGCGGCTGGCCTCGGGCGAGACGGTGCTGTTCCTCGCGGAGCGCTCGACGAGCGCGGAGGTGCAGTCGCGGATCGTGGACCTGCTGGCGAAGATCGGCACGAACTGACGCCCGCGGCCCGCGCCGATTACGTCTGACGCCCGCGGCCCGCGCCGGTTGCGTACGGCCGCCCCGGTTGCGTACGGCCGCCGTAAGGAGACACCCGCCTCCTTACGGCGGCCGCGTTTGCCTACGGGGACTCCCTTACGGCGGCCGCGTTGCCCACAAGGGCTCTCTTACCGTGGCCATGTTGACCACAGGGGCTCTCTTACGGTGGCCGTGTTGCCGACGCGCGCTCCCGGGCCCCGGCGTCCTCAGCCCAGCGTGGTCACATCCAGGTCCCCGTCCGCGTACTTCTTTCGGATGACCTTCTTGTCGAACTTCCCCACGCTCGTCTTCGGCACCGCCGGAATCAGCGCCCAGTGTTCCGGCAGCTGCCAGCGCGCGACCCGTTCGGCGAGGAACGCCCGCAGGTCCTCGTAGCCGATCGTGGCGCCGTCCGTCAGGACCACCGTGGCCAGCGGCCGCTCGCCCCACTTCTCGTCCGGCACGGCCACCACCGCCGCCTCCACGACCTCGGGATGGCCCATCAGCTGGTTCTCCAGCTCGACCGAGGAGATCCACTCGCCGCCCGACTTGATGACGTCCTTGGCCCGGTCCGTCAGCGTCAGATAGCAGTCGGGGCTGATGGTGCCGACGTCGCCGGTCTTCAGCCAGCCGTCCTCGGTGAACTTGTCCTCGGGGCGGAACGGCTCGCCGTCCGCCCCTCCGTAGTACGCGCCCGCGATCCACGGACCGCGTACCTCCAGCTCACCCGGCGTCTTCCCGTCCCACGGCACGAGCTCGCCGTCCGCCGAGATCAACCGGCACTCGACGGAGGCCGGGAAGCGGCCCTGCGTCAGCCGGTACGGCCAGGCGTCCTCCGCCGGGAGACCGCCCGGCGGATGGGCCACGGAGCCGAGCGGAGAGGTCTCCGTCATGCCCCACGCGTGCACGACATGGATGCCGTGGCGCTCCCCGTAGGCCTTCATCAGGGAGGGTGGGCAGGCCGCGCCGCCGATGAAGACGTTCCGCAGACAGCTCACCTCACGCGGCCTCGCGTCGAGCTCGGCGAGCAGCCCCTGCCAGACGGTGGGGACGGCGGCGGCGATGGTGGGACGCTCGCGTTCGATCATCTCGGCGAGCGGTTCGGGCTGGAGGAAGCGGTCGGGCATGAGTATCGAGGCGCCCGCCATGAAGGCGGCGTGCGGGGTGCCCCACGCGTTGGCGTGGAACATCGGCACCACCGGCAGCAGGATGTCGCCCCCGGACATCCCGAACGACTCGGCGGTGTTGACCTGCATCGAGTGCAGATAGATGGAGCGGTGGCTGTAGGCCACGCCCTTGGGGTGCCCGGTCGTCCCCGAGGTGTAGCAGAGGGCCGCGGCCTGGCGCTCGTCGATCTCCGGCCAGGCGTAGCGCTGCGGCCGCCCCTCGATCAGCTCCTCGTACTCATGGACCCGGGCGGCGCAGCCGTCCAGGACGGAACGGTCGCCGGGGCCCGCGACCACGATGTGCTTCACGGTGGTGAGGGTGGGGAGGAGCGGGGCGAGCAGCGGCAGTACGGAGCCGTTGACGATGATCACGCGGTCGGCGGCGTGGTTCACGATCCAGCCGAGCTGATCGGCGGGCAGCCGGAGGTTGAGGGTGTGCAGTACGGCGCCCATGGAGGGGACCGCGAGATACGCCTCCAGATGCTCGCAGTTGTTCCACATCAAGGTGGCCACGGCCTGCCCCGGCTCGACCCCGAGCTCATCGCGCAGCGCGTTCGCCAACTGGGTCGACCGCACCCCCACCTCGTGGAAGCTGCGTCGCCGGGGCTCGCCCTCCCCGGTCCAGGTGGTCACATGGGCCGTGCGGCCGTGCACGAGGGTCCCGTGCACGAGGATGCGGGTCACGGTCAGCGGTACGTCCTGCATCGTGCTGAGCACCGGGGCGCCTCCAGGGTTCCGGTTACGCGCGGGTTGAGGTTCCGCCGATTCTGCAGCCGACCACCTGGTATGTCACTACCCCCGGACCCGTCGGTCCCCCTGCCGTTTCGCCCGCCGTTTCGCCCGCCGTTTCGCCGGTCAGCCCCCGTAGGCCGCCATCGCGCCGATCAGGCGATCAGGCCGTGTGGCCGAGTTCCGGGTCCTCGCGGAGCTTGCCGAGGGCGCGCGAGACCGCGCTCTTGACGGTGCCGACGGACACCCCGAGCACCTCCGCCGTCTGCGCCTCGCTCAGGTCCTCGTAGTACCTGAGGACGACCATCGCCCGCTGACGGTCCGGCAGCCGCAGTACGGCGCGCCACAGCGCGTCGCGGAGCACCTGCCGTTCGGCGGGGTCCGGGGCAGGCACCGTCTCGGGCTCGGGCAGCTCCTCGCAGACGAATTCGTCGATCTTGCGCTTGCGCCACTGCGAGGTCCGGGTGTTGACCAGGGCGCGCCGCACATAGCCGTCCAGCGCGTTGTGGTCCTCGATGCGCTCCCACGCCAGGTACGTCTTGGTCAGCGCGGTCTGCAGCAGATCCTCCGCGTCGCACGCGTTGGACGTCAGCGAGCGGGCGGTGCGCAGCAGCACAGGCCCCCGCGCCCGTACGTACGAGGTGAACGACGGGAACGCGGCGGCGGATACGCCTGTGCACACGGTCGTGGTCATGGCTCAACGCTAGGAGCGAGCAGGTCGGAGCGGATCGGCCATAAGTGCCGAAGGGCAATCAGCCTCAGGTTGTACGGGTGGTGCCAGCACCACCTCCTGCGGGGGGAGGGGGCGGTCGGACGGTCAGGGTTCTTCCCGGGGGCGACCCTCGTTCCTCCCGGGGGCGACCCTCGTCCTTCCCGAGGGCGGCCCCCGTCCTTCCCGAGGGCGGCCCCCGTCCTTCCCGAGGGCGGCCCACAGGCGTTCACTTGATGATCGCGACCGGTGCGTCCACCTTGTTGCGGTCAATGCGCAGCGTCCGGCCGCCGTGCGTCACATCGACGTTGCCCCGGTACTGGTGGATGCGGCGGTGCGGATTCCACGCGCTCTTGGCCAGCGTCGACTCCCCGTACAGCGACGGCTTCCCGTTCCAGCGCGCGAACCACATCACCGAGGGCAGGTCATGGACCCCGGCCCGGCGGGCCTGCTCCACATGGCGCACCCCGGACTCGGCGCTGCTGTAGAAGCCGGGGAAGAAGCCGCGCGAGCGGACCTCGCGGTTCCAGCCGCGGATGAAGGAGAGCGTCTTGGCCGCGCAGCTCGTCCGCTTCAAGTCGTACGCCTCCATGTCGAGGTAGAGCGCGCTGCGCTTCTTCAGGGAGAGCGCCTTGGCGCGTGCCACCGCGTCCTTGCCCTCCGCCTGCCCCTGGGAGAACGGCTTGCTGCCGATGGGCACGTGCTTCTTGTTGGTGTTGCGGACACAGGGCGACTGGGATCCGACGAAGATGGGCAGCACCTGCCACTTCATGCTCTTGACGCCGCGCATCCAGGAGACGGTGAGGTTGGGCTGGCTGGCGCAGGCCCGGCCGCGGCCCGCGTAGTAGACGCCGACGGCGCGGTAGCGGGAGCTGTTCCACGCGCGCAGGGTGGCGAGGGACGGGGCATGGCAGGTGTCGAAGGCCCAGCCCTGGAAGACCTTGGCGCCCAGGGGGCGGGGGTCGGGCAGGACCTCCGCCGAGGCGGCGGGGGTGGCACCGGCGATCGCGGTGGCCAGGGCCGCGGCCAGACCGGTGGCCCAGCCCGTGATCTGCCATCTGCTCTGCTTACTTCGGGTCATATGACGAGTGAAGGTGGACCTCGGCGGCCCGATACCGCCGACACGCGCGCGAGTCAGCCGTCTGCGCCGAGGAGAAGCCCGGATGTCGGTACCCCGGTGCCCGCGGTGACCAGGGTGCGGGCGGCCCCCGGCACCTGGTTGACGGAGCTGCCGCGGATCTGGCGGACGGCCTCGGCGATCCCGTTCATCCCGTGCAGATACGCCTCACCGAGCTGACCGCCGTGGGTATTGAGCGGCAGCGCGTCCTCGGCGACGAATCCCGCCGCCTCGCCGCGTCCGCAGAAGCCGAACTCCTCCAGCTGCATCAGCACGAACGGCGTGAAGTGGTCATAGAGGATGGCCACGTCGATGTCGGCCGGGGTCAGACCGCTGCCGCGCCACAACTGCCGGGCGACCACCCCCATCTCGGGGAGGCCGGTCAGATCGTCGCGGTAGAAGCTCGTCATCTGCTCCTGGCCGCGGCCCGCGCCCTGCGCCGCGGCCGCGATCACGGCGGGCGGACGCGGCAGGTCACGCGCCCGCTCCACGCTGGTCACCACGATCGCCTGGCCGCCGTCCGTCTCCTGACAGCAGTCGAGCAGCCGCAGCGGCTCGACGATCCAGCGCGAGGCGGCGTGCTCGGCGAGGGTGATCGGCTTGCCGTGGAAGTACGCGGCCGGGTTGGTGGCCGCGTGGCGGCGGTCGGTGACGGCCACATGGCCGAAAACCTCGGGTGTCAGCCCATAGGTGTGGAGATAGCGCTGGGCGGCCATGGCCACCCACGAGGCCGGGGTCAGCAGCCCGAACGGCAGCGACCAGCCGAGCGCGGCGCCCTCGGCGGACGGCTCGCGGTGCTGTACGCCGGAGCCGAAGCGGCGCCCGGACCGCTCGTTGAACGCGCGGTAGCAGACGACGACCTCGGCGACGCCGGTCGCGACGGCGAGCGCGGCCTGCTGCACGGTGGCGCAGGCCGCGCCGCCGCCGTAGTGGACGCGCGAGAAGAAGGTGAGATCGCCGATGCCGCATGCCTGCGCCACGGTGATCTCGGGGCTGGTGTCCATCGTGAAGGTGACCAGCCCGTCCACGTCGGCCGGGGCGAGCCCGGCGTCGTCCAGGGCCGCCTGGACGGCCTCGACGGCCAGCTTCAGCTCGCTGCGGCCCGAGTCCTTGGAGAACTCGGTGGCGCCGATGCCGACGATGGCGGCCCGGCCGCCCAGGGTGTCCGGCTTGCGGGCGCTCATCGGGGGGTGTCCGGGGTGGTGGTGATGGGGGTGGTGGTGATGGGGGTGGTTCTCGGGGCGTCGCCGGTTCCCGGGGCGTCGCTGGGGAGCCGCACCGTGACCGTGCCGGTCACATGGTGGCCAATGCCGTTCTTACCGATGACGGCGACCTCCGCCGTACCCTCCGCGACCGAGGTGACCTGGCCGGTCAGCACCATCTCGTCACCGGGGTAGTTGGGCGCCCCGAGCCGGATCGCGACCTTACGGAGCCGGGCCCGCGGCCCGAAGTGATCGGTGATGTACCGGCCGACCAGCCCATTGGTGGTGAGGATGTTCATGAAGATGTCCGGGGAGCCCTTCTCCTTGGCCGCCTCGGCGTCGTGGTGCACATCCTGGTAGTCACGGGATGCGAGGGCACCGGCGACGATCAGGGTCCGGGTGATCGGGATGCGCAGTGGGGGCAGCTCATCGCCCGTACGCACCGTCATACGACCGCCTCCTCGTCCGTACGGTCCGCGCGGCCAAGGCCACCGGGGGTTCCCTCGTCCATCCGTTACGCCTCCGCGCCCCGGAACACCGGCAGCTCCAGCTCCTCGTCCACGCGCAGGAACTCCAGCTCGACGGGCATGCCGATGCGCACCTTGTCGTACGGCACCCCGGTGATGTCGCTGACCATCCGCACGCCCTCCGCGAGCTCGATCAGGACGACCGCGTAGGGCGGGTCGAAGGCCGGGAAGGGCGGATGGTGCATGACCACATAGCTGAACACCGTGCCGGCGCCGGACGCCTCGAACGTCTCCCACCGCTGGGAGCCGCACGCCCCACACCCCGGCAGCCAGGGGAAGCGCGGGGTGGCGCAGTCCAGGCAGCGCTGGATGAGCAGCTGATGCCGGGCGACGCCCTCCCAGAAACCGGCGTTGTCGCGGTTGATGACGGGGCGAGGGCGGCGCGGACGGTCGGCCGTCGGCTCCGGCTCTCGCGTCGGTTCTGGCTTTCGCTTCGGCTCCGGCTTCGCCGCGTTCTTGGGCCGCGCGGGTGCGTACTTGAGGATGCGGAAGCGGTGGGTGCCGACCAGCTCCCCGTCCCCGGCGCGGACGTTCATCCGGGTGGTGACGAAGTACCCGGTGCCCAGCTTGGTGGTCTTGCGCGGTGACACCGACTCGATGACCGCGTCGAAGGTGACCCGGTCGCCGGGGCGCAGCGGCCGCAGGTACTCCTGCTCGCAGTCGGTGGCGACCACCGATGTGCAGCCCGCGTCGTCGAGCAGCGCCAGCAGCTCGTCGTACGCCTCGGAGCGGGCCGAACCGCCGGGGTGCCCGGCCAGCCCGCCCATGGTCCACGCCTGGAGCATGGTGGGCGGTGCGGTAGCCGGATAGGCGGGGTTGGTGTCGCCCATCGCCTCGCACCAGTGCCTGATCATGGGCTCGTTGACGGGGTCCCTGCCCGCGCCGCCGCTCGCGGCCGTCCGTCCCTCGTACGCCTTCAGCCGTCCGTACAGCTCTTCCGGGTCAACGTCCAGGTCATCACGCGTCATCGCTTCCCCTGCCGCATGTCTGCCGTAGAAAGCAATCTGACTATCCGTCAGATAAATCGGCGCTGTCAAGAACGAACACCGAAGCGCGGCATACGCACGATCGCGCGATGGCGTTGATACGCCACCGCGCGACCGTACGACCTCACCCGTCCCGTTTCGCTCAATGAATCACCACAGCTCACTCAGATCGTTCGGACACCGTGCCGCTTCCGCGCTCCCCGCACCTCCCGCGTCTCCCTTACGGGTGCTCGCGGGTGCCCGCGATGGCGGCGACCTGCCCCCGTGCGAGCGGGTCACATCCCAGGAGCCGCGCCCCACCCGGGACGCGGAGAACGGTGACGCGGCGAACGGTGGCGCGGCGAAGGTGCGACCGGGGCCCGTCCGGATGTCCGCCATCTCGATTCCTCCGATCCTCCGACTCCCACGACTCCCACGAGTCCCGCGACTCGCGCGGCCTCCCCGAGGCTCGGAAGGGCCGCGGAAGCAGAGTTGCCCACCGTTTCCCGGACGATGCGTGCGGGCCGCTGGAATTACCACGCAAGCATGATGAACCTGTTTTAAACACCCCATGCACCCCCACTCCCCACCTCACGCCGGTGCGCCCGGCTCGCCGCCCCCACCCGGCCATGGGCCGAGCCTTACAAGAGATTCCGTTCCGCATAATTTCGGCCATCCTCGGCGACTTACCGGGCCCTCTTCCCATTACCGAACACTTGTCCGAAAATGGGTGACATGGCGAATCCCGCACTCGCCCATGTCCTTGCCCACGCCCTGACCGCCGCGGCCCACGGTTTCCGCGTGATCCCGCTGACCCGCGCGAAGCTGCCCGCCGTGCGCTCCCCTCACCACCACGACCCCGCGCCGCTGCCGTGCCACGGCGAATGCGGTCGGCTGGGCCACGGAGTCCATGACGCCTCGGCGGACCCGGACGCGATCCGCGCCCTGTTCGCCGCCGCCCCCTGGGCCACCGGCTACGGCATCGCCTGCGGATGCGCCCCGCACCACCTCATCGGCATCGACCTCGACCTCAGGGGCGTGCGGCCCGTTAAGCGCCAAGAGTCCGGCAGGCCCCAGGAAACCGGGGGAGCGGACAACACGAACGGTCGGGCCGAAGGGACCGGGACGGCCGAGCGAACCGAGAGGCCCAGGGCCGGAACGACCGGGGCGGCCACGAGTCCCGACGCAAGCCGTAAGGACCCCACGGACGGTCTGGCCGCCCTCTCCCGGCTGGCCCGCGAGCACGCCTTCGCCATCCCCCGTACGGTCACCGTGCTCACCCCGAGCGGCGGCCGCCATCTGTGGCTGTGCGGCCCGCCCGGCCTCGCCGTCCCCAACTCCGCCGGCCGACTGGCCCACGGCATCGACATCCGGGGACTCGGCGGCTATCTGGTCGGCCCCGGTTCCTACGCCTCACACGGCAGCTATCGTCTCGCGCCCGGCTCCCCCGCCTGGGCCCCGGCCCCCGTACCGTCCGCCCTGTTGCGCCTGCTCACGCCACCGCGCCCGGCCCCGCCCCGCTCGTACCGCCCCGGCCCGGCGTTCCCCGAGCCGCAGCCCGCGGCCCTGGAGGGGCTCGTACGGTTCGTCCGCGCCTCGCGGGAGGGACAGCGCAACGACCGGCTGTTCTGGGCCGCCTGCCGCGCCTACGAGACGGGCGCGGGGCCGGAGTTGGCCCCCGCTCTGATCGAGGCCGCGCTCGACACCGGCCTGTCCCCGCGCGAGGCCCGCGCCACCGTGGCCTCCGCGGCCCGCAGCGCCGCCCGCCACCTCCAGCCCCCGGACGCGTTTGCCTGACGCCCGGCCTGACGCCCGGCCTGATGCCCGGTATGACGCCCGGCCTGATGCCCGGTATGACCCCTGGGCGGGATGAACGGAGCAGAGGCGGCAGACGTATCGCAGGACGCCAGAGGCGGCGCGATCCAGCGGTATACGGACGGTGACCCGTGCGCTACGGGAACGAAGAGCACTATCGTGACCACGCGACGAGGCGCTCCGTACAGGAGCCGGAAGGCGCAGCAACCGGAAGGCGCAGGGACCGAAACGCGTAGGAACCAGGCGGCGCGGGGACCGAACGGCGCAGGAACCACGCCCACTCGCCGGTGCTTCCGCCCCCGAGGCGGACAGTGAAGGGATTCCCGCTCCCCCGTGATCGGTGCCCGTGACCGATGCTTCGGCACCGGTGCTCCGTGACCGGCACCCGGTGACCGGCCGACCGCCTCCGGCGCACCGGTACCAAGGCGCGATCAGGGGGGAGCATTGCACGAGCTCTACGCACAGGGGTGGTTCGCGGACGCCGCGTTACCCATAGGCGTCTGCGCGCTGGTCACCTGGATCTCGTTGGTCCACCGTTTCGCCGACAAGGGCCGCCTGCTGGGGACCGTAAGGTCCGCGTCGCTGTGCTGCGGAATCATCGCCTGCACCTGCGCGGCCGCGCTGCTCACCATCGCCCTGCTGCTGCCGCACGCCGCCGATGTGCCACCCGCCGTGGCCGCTGCCGCCGCGGGCGGGGCCCTGGCGCCTCGCGTCCGTCAGCAGCAGAACCAGCAGTCCACGCCGCCCTTCGTGGCCGTGATCACGCTGGGCATCGCGGTGCTGCTGAGCGAGCTGGAGCGGCGGCTGGTCCACGACATGTACCTCCACTGCCACCGCCTGGTCAGGGACTTCGAAAACGTGGCCCAGCTGCGCCTGTTCGCCTTCGAGGCCCGCCTCCACCTGCGCGGCTGCACCCCCGCGACCAAGGACAGGACGACGATCAACACCCTGTACGAGGAGGTGGACCAGCTCCTGGACGACGCGGCCAAGGTCGAGGCCGACATCGAGGCGAAGTGCCGGCAGCGCGAGGTCCAGGATTTCCCGTCGGAGCTGCACGCCCCGACCCGAGAGGAGGCGGAGGACCGCCGTCAGACCCTGGCGATGGCCATGGACGCCTGCGTGCGCATGCTGGAGTTCGGCTACCGCACCGGGAAGCGGAGCGGCGACCGCGAGCTCACGCGGCTGCGGGACGAGGCGCTGGCGGTACGCCCCCTCGCCACGACGGGCGCCTCGCACCCCTGACGTGGCCCGGCCCCCTGGCACGGCTCGCGCCTCTGACGTGGCTCGCACCTCTGACGTGACCCGACCCCCTGACGTGGCGCCGCACACCGCACACCGCGACGACGCCCGTCAGGGACGCACCCCGGGCACCCTGCGCACACCGCGCACCCTGATGCCTTCAAGGAGCGTAGACAAAGGCATCGGAACCATCGCCAAGCCCATGCAACCCATGCGGCCGCCGAGCCGCGTCCTCCTTGGGCTCCACAAAACTGATCTTGATGTCCAGCTCCAGCGCATCGGCCACGGCAGCGAGGCTGCGCAGCGTCAGATTCTCGTCCCCGGAGAGGATTTGGCTCACTCTCCCCGGGCTGACGTCCATGAGTCGGGCGAGGTCAGTGCGGCTCATGCCACGCTTGCCCAGCAACCCGGCGACCTCCACAGTGGCCTGACGCGCCAACCGCGCCCCCCCGTGGTCGGCAGCCTCCGCCTTCGCACCTTTGCTCTTCCACGGCACGCTCAATCAACCTCCTAGCGCATGGTGCCGACCTCGGGCTTCGAACGCCCTCAGTCAGAGCTTCCCACCTTTAGCTACAACTAAAAGCCCTCTTCCCGCCTTCCCGCCCACCACTCACCCCCCAATCAGCCGATCCCCCGCCCCTGACCTGCGCCAACACCCCACCCATACCTTTTCGGCCAGATCTGCCCGCCGCTTCTACACCAAGTGCGGCGACCAGATCGAATACGAGCGGACCTGCTGACTGCGGCACGACGCCACAGCCCTCACCTCACGTCATCTCACCTCACCTCACAGGGCTTCAACCGGCGGCTTGAGGGATATCCGCTCATCAGCGCTGGTCCGGCGGCCCAAGGCGGTGAAAAGTCTCCGGGATCACTTCAACGAAACACTTGAAGTCATGAATCCCCGAGACACCGATCCGCCCGGGGCGGAGCCTGCCCTCGAGACCCGCGACGACGCAGGAGGAGCCGCCCCCGCGCGGCGGCAGTGGTCGACGCTGCTGGCGGTGAGCGCGGCGCAGCTGCTTGTCGTCCTGGACGGCACCATCGTGAACATCGCGCTGCCCTCCGCCCAGAGCGCGCTCGGTATGTCCGACGCGAGCCGGCAATGGGCGATCACCGCGTACGCCCTGGCCTTCGGCGGACTGCTGCTGATCGGCGGCAGGGTCAGCGGGGCACTCGGCCATCGCCGTACGTTCGTCATCGGCCTGGCCGGCTTCGCCGCCTCGTCCGCGCTGGGCGGTGCCGCCGTGAACCCCGAGACCCTCTTCGGGGCGCGTGCCCTGCAAGGCGTCTTCGCCGCCGTACTCGCGCCCGCCGGGTTGTCGTTGCTCAGTACGACGTTCACCGAGCCGCGCGAACGCGGCCGGGCGTTCGGTGTGTTCGCCGCGGTCGGTGCCTCCGGTTCCGCCCTCGGCCTGGTCGCCGGGGGACTGCTGACCGAGTACGTCAGCTGGCGGGGGTGCCTGTACGTCAACGTTCCTGTCGCGCTGCTCGCCTTGCTCGGCGCGACACGCGTCCCACCGGACCATCCCGTCCGCGGCGACGGGCGGCTTGACGTCGCGGGCGCCCTGCTCAGCGCCGCGGGCTTCGCCGCCATGGTCTACGCCTTCAACGAGGCCGAACCCCTCGGTTGGGGCTCACCGAAGGTACTGACCCTGCTGACCGGCAGCGGCCTGCTGCTGGCCGCGTTCGCCGCCGTCGAGGTTCGAGCCCCCCGCCCGCTGTTGCCGATGCGCATGCTCCTGCACCGCGCCCGCGCCGGCGCGCTCATCTCGATCGGCCTGATGTTCGTCGCCATGTTCGGCTTCTACCTGTTCATGAGCTACTACACCCAGACCGTCCTCGGCTACTCACCGGTCCAGGCGGGCCTGACGCTGATGATCAACGCCCTGGCCGCCCTGATCGGCTCCACACTCATCGCCGGGAAGCTCCACGGACGCCTCACGCCCCCGGCGCTGATCCTGCCGGGCCTGATCACCGCGGCCTCCGGGATGCTCATCCTCACGCGCCTCACACCGCAGAGCACACACGTCCTGCCGCTCCACCTGGCACCCGCCCTGGTACTCACCGGACTCGGCCTCGGCTGCGTCATCCCCCCGACCGCCGCCCTGGCCACCGCCGACACACGCCGAGACGACATCGGGGCCGCATCGGCCGCCTACAACGCCTCCCAGCAACTCGGAGCCGCCCTCGGCACCGCACTCCTCAACACCATCGCGGCCAGCGCAACGGCGTCCTCTCTCGCATCAGCACGCCACACCACGCCGAACTCGGCATCCGTCCACGGCTACACCACAGCCCTGACCGTCGCCTTCGCCATCCTCCTCGCCGCCGCGTGCATCGCCCCGCCACTGACCACGACCCGCCGCACCATACGAGACCACGCGTACGGCCACGGCCACGGCCACGGCCACGGCCACGGCCACGGCCACGGCCACGGCTCACGCGAGCCGTGAGTGCGCGTCAAGCGACGCCCGCTAGCAATGAGTGAGGAGGGGCGGTCGGCGTCTCCTCCGAGGATCGTGTCTGAGCAGGAGGCAACGATGCGTCGTATCGGGCTTGTGGCGGCGTCGGTGACGGGTGCGGTGTCCCTCGCCCTGTCGCCGACAGGATCGGCCATGGCCGCCGAGGGCACCCTGACCGTCGGCCTGGCCACCCACACCAACCCCAGTGGCTGCTACACGACCAACATCTGGCCCATGTTCGTGACCAACAACACCAACGAGGTCGCCACCGTCTTTGACCTCCCCAACTGCCAGGGCCACGCGATCAGCCAGGTCAGGCCGAACGAGTCCGGCGTCTTCGAGTTCGGCACCAGCGTCTCCATCTCCTGACGCCCGGAGCACGACACGCGGAAGGGGTGCCCCCGAACCAGGGGCACCCCTTCTGACCAGTTACGTCGCTGCCCTCGCCGAAGACTGAGGGACTTGAACCCTTGGTGTCAGCGGCGCACAGTACGGTCCTGACATGGCAGCGAGAATCGATCTGACCTTTGATTGCAGGGACGCGAAGCTCCTCGCCGAGTTCTGGAAGACGGCCCTGGGGTATGTCGACGAGCCGCCGCCCGCTCCCTTCAAGACCCGCGAGGAGTGGCTCGCCCAGTTCGATCTCCCAGAGGACGATTCCGCGGACGACGGCGCGTGGCTCTGCGATCCCGACGGCGTCGGCCCCAGGCTCTCCATCCTCAAGGTTCCCGAGCCGAAAACAGCGAAGAACCGGCTCCATATCGACATCCGGATGCCAGGACACGGCAGCCCTGACGAGCGGTGGGCGCGGATACGAGCAGAGTCCGAGCGGCTGATGAAGGCAGGAGGGAAGGTCCTGGAGGAGTTCGACGGGCACCACATTCTGATGGCTGACCCAGAGGGCAACGAGTTCTGCGTCGGCGCGGCCTCCTCCGAGACCCCGTCCGACTCCGTGTGCCCTCGTTGACGCCGGCCTTGCCCACGCGGACCAGGCGCCCCGGATCCGTACGGCCCTGGAGACGCTAGCCCTGAGGCTGGACGGGAAGCGGGCGGCTGAGAACACCACCCATCCCAAGGAGACCGTCGGGCTGCTGAGGTCGCTGCCGCCGGGCAAGGTGGATTGGAAGGCCCCGGAGACGGACGACGAGGTGGCCTTCCGCTACGTTCCTGGCCCGGTGCTGATGCGGAAGTTGCTGGAGGCCGTGAGGGCCCAGGGGTCGCGCGAGGAGCACCTTCACGCGTTCGCCGGGTGCCTGTGTACTACGCGGGGATGCGCCCCTCCGAAGCGGCGGCGCTGACCGAGCGGGACTGCAAGCTGCCGGAGTCCGGCTGGGGCGAGCTGATCCTCGCGGGGAGCCGCCCGGAGGTGGGAGCCGGGTGGACGGACGACGGCAAGTCGTACGAGGTGCGTGGGCTGAAGCGGCGGGCCCGGAAGACCACCCGGCCGGTGCCCATACCGCCGGCGCTCGTGCAGCTGCTTCGAAGGCACCTGGACGTGTACGGGACCGCCCCGGACGGGCGACTCTTCCGCGCCGTGCGCGGCGGTCGGGTTCGGTCCACGGAGTACACGGAGCTCTGGCAAGAAGCCCGGCGGAAGGCCCTTCCCGCCGCCGAGGTCCATACGCCACTCGCCGAGGTTCCGTACACGGCGCGGCATGCGGGCATCTCGCTGTGGATCAAAGCAGGCGTGGACCCGGTGGAGGTCGCCCGGCGGGCGGGCACAGCATCGCGGTGCTCTGGAAGTTCCACGCCAAGCTGCTGCGTGGACAGCAGCACCGGGCCAACCAGTTGATCGACGACGCGCTCAACGGCCCTCCGGACAAGGCCGAATGACTCACCTAGGTGGATTGGCTAGCCATCCAGTCGGCTCCAGCAGCCAAGCGATCATTCCCCATATGGGGTGTCCGATCGACCGTGGCGAACCAGTCCTTGGGGGGGGGGGGGGGGGCCCGCGGCGCCGCCCCCCCCCCCCCCCCCCCCCCCCCCCCCCCCCCCCGCCCCCGCGCCGGGGGGGTGGGTGGCGGGCGGGGGGGGGCCGCCGCGCGCCGCC
>NZ_JBHYVB010000023.1:22434-25081 GCF_042750115.1 Streptomyces sp. NPDC059455 | reverse complement strand
ACACAGAGAAACAGCCCCCCGGGCGTGCACCGCCCCGCGGCCCAGCACGACGCCCGGGGCGCCCGCCCCCCCGCACGCGCGGCCCCTCGCCCACCAACTCCCCCTTCGCACACCAGCAGAAGCGCTAGGCCGGAAGGGAGAAGCCCTCGGGCGGCGAGCCCTCGGCGAACAGCATCTGCACCCGAACTTTTCCCTCCCGTATCTCCCGGGCTCGCCGGTACTCGGGGGAGTCGTACCACTCCCTGATCCGATCCATATCGGGGAACTCGATGACCAGGAACCGGGAGGAGTCCCAGGTGCCCTCGACGGGTTCGGGCGTGGGACCCGCGACCAGGTAACGGCCGCCGTGGCTAAGGATGGACTTCTGGGCCACGGGGGCGTAGGCCAGACCAGCCTCCTCGTCGAGCACATCGACGTTGACGATGACGTAAGCACTCACAGGGTTCCCCGTTTCCTTGTGCTTGTTGCTGCGGCGTTCAGTCTGGCCGCAGCTTGGCCGCACGCGCTGGTCAACGCTGGGATTCAGGTGAGACAGGGTGAGACAGGAAGCGGAAGGGAGGGGCCCCGGATTCGCCGGGCCCTCCTCCCACCTGCGCTTTTCCTACCTGCGCGGAGGCTGAGGGATTTGAACCCTCGGTGACATCGCTGCCACGACGGTTTTCAAGAGGGATGCGGTATCCCGACCTAACCATCCTCTGAGCTGCACAGATGCGAGGTTCGCGCGTCCCCGCTGGGCGGCTGGCCCACACATGGCCCACAAGCCCCGGAACCGCACCTCAGGAACGCGCCGCCGCGTCGGCACGCACGACCCGGCTCGTGAAGCCATCACCACGCAACCGGTCGTACGCCTCCATCACGTCATCAGGCACGGTGAGCCTGATCATGAACCCCTGATCGGGGTAGATCAGCAGCCGCTGAAGGGCGCCAACCAGCATGTCAATCACCAGCCGCGGATCCCCGATGGAATCGATGTACTCCTCGAAGGTCATCGGCGTGGACGCGCTGACGAACTCCACCTCGGGCCAGAGCTTGCGCGCCGTGGCGTACGCGCGCCGCTCCTCGTACGGCTTGCTGATCAGCAGCACCGACGACACATCGACACCGGACTCTTCCAGCAGTGCCCGCGAGAACCGGATGTTCTCCCCGGTGTTGCGCGCCTGGGGTTCAACGAGCACCGCCGAACTGGGAACCCCCAGCTCAAGCGCCCGCTCCCGGTAGTGGACGGCTTCGCCGCGCGGCATGCGCTCCCGCGTCGTCGGGCTGTTGGCCCCGGTGAACACAAGGAGCGGCACCATGCCGCGCTCGTACAGGCTCACGGCCGTATCGGCTACGCCCAGGTCGTGACTGCCCAGGCCGATGGCGACCGAGCAGGGGCGGACGGTGTGGGCCATCTGGTGGTAGCCCCACAGGCGCCGAGCGTCCGCCCATGCCTGTGCCGAGATCATTCCTGCCCCTTGTCCTGCGTTGAGTCCGGAACCTTGAAGTCGTATTCCCAGGCAAACCGCGACGCGGCATGCACGCCAACGGCGAATTCGACCACGGTACCGTCCGCCGTCCAGGTCGTCCGATGCAGCTCGACAACGGGCTCCCCCGGTGGCAATTGCAGGAGCTTCACCTCATCTGATGTGGGGACGCGGGCAAAGATCTCTTCCTTCATGTGGTCGATCTCGTACCCCGCGTCGTACAGCACCTTGAAGCCGCCGCCTCGCCCGGCGGGGCCTGGGGACGGGTCCACCAATCGGGTGCCCTCCACGTGTTCCGGCCGGTAGTAGCTGGTCAGCGTGTGCGTCGGCTGCTCGCCCTCCTTCACGAGCCGCGCCCGTGCGTACACCTCCGCGCCGGGAGGCAGGCCGTGCGCGGCGGCGGCCTCTGGCGGTGCCTCGACACGGCTGACGGTCTGAGTCTGGTCGTCACGACGGTACGTGCGCCCGGAGGCGAGGCGGTCCGCGATGAACGCCACCTCGTCGCCGTCGCGCCACTTTGCCTTGTCGTACCGCGCGGTACCGAGTCGTTTGAGCGGAGTCCGCTGCCGGACGACGGTGCCATGACCGCGCGATGAGGTCACCAGACCCTCAGTCTCAAGAGCCTTGTACGCCGCGTGGACGGTGGACTTTGACCCCTCTCCCGCGTCGACCAGATCCCTGATGTGCGGGAGCCGCTGGCCAGGTCGGTACTCACCGCTCTTGATCTGTTCAGCCAGCCTGTCCGCCAGGTCTCGCCACTTCGGCGCCATCCCATGCTCCTCTCGACTGCACCAGTGAAACACAGTCCCAGGACTGTTGACAGTCCTGGGACTGTGCGGCATCGTCTTACTCGTCAGCCCGCAGTCCTAGGACAGCGGTCGATGGAGGGCCCTTCTTTGGGCTGCTCCGAAGCGCCCGGAAGCCCTTCACGAGGGGGCGAAAGGAAGCGCCTGCTGCTTGAGAACTTCATAGGTCCCAGCCAAAGCCGCCGATGGGAGGTGTACGGCACGGCTGGTGGCAGACCAACGGACGGCGCGTAAGAGCGTCCCCGCGGGGATGAGGGTGCAACTCCCTCCCCGTCCGCCATCCGCTCGGAGCTCCCGAGCGGTGCCGGGCCGGTCTCTTTTACACATATCCCAACCCACGACTCACAGATGCACGAGCGCTTGGGGCAGATGGAGTAG
>NZ_JBHYVB010000023.1:6156-22424 GCF_042750115.1 Streptomyces sp. NPDC059455 | reverse complement strand
GCCCGCGCGGACGGTCGGGTGCCGGGGCGTCACCACGGCGGCCCCTCCCCCCAGCCCGGGGGGCCTCCGTACCGCAACACCCCCCGCCGCTGTAGGGCCGTTCCACCTTGGAAGGAACCACGACCCATGAAGCACATCGGTGCACTTCAGGCGGTTGTTACCGCCGACCTGTCCGACCGCGAGCCGACCGCCGCGGAGCTGGACGCGATTGACCTTGAGATGCCGCTCATCTCGGCTGAGGTCGAGCTGCTGGACGTGCAGATCATGACGCTTGACCGTCCGGTGTCCGAGCTGGACGCTCGCCGCATCCGCCGGGCCCGTCGCCGGGTGCTGGCCGCCCGGCGGGAGCTCTCGAACCGTGCCGCCACGGTGAGTACGTCGGGGGTGGGAGCGTGAGCGCCCCGGAGATGTCGACCACGCATGCCAACCCCGGCCCGCTGCCCGAGGACGTTGCCGACCTGCTGCGTGCCGTCCTCGAAGCGCTCCGCATCCCGTTCCCGGCCACGTTCGGTGACACCGACCGGTTCCGTGAAGTCCTCGACAACCGGGCCATGGACGTGGTCGTCGCGATCGAGGGCGTTCTTTCCGACCCCACCGGCTGGGCCATCGGGTGGATCACGCCCTACCTCCGCAAGCAGCTCGCCAAGAACCCGCCGACCGGCTACCGCGCGGCGGGTGACCCGCGCAGCGCGGAGCCGAGCGGGGAGGCTGACCGGTGAACGGCAGGTCCGCCCCGCCGCGCGTCCAGATCGCCGCGCTGAATCGGCTCCAGTCGGGGCTGACGACGGTCCTGGTGCTGGTGGCCGTGGTCGCGCTCGCGTTCACCGCGACCAACGTCACGATGTTCGCCATCCAGCACGAGGTCTCGCCCTGGATCGCCTGGCTGCTGGACCCCATGGTCGCGGTCGCTCTTGGGGCCGTTCTGATCGTGGACGGCCGGTTGTCGGAGTACGGCGTGAACCCCTCCGGCTGGGCCTCGGGGCTGCGCTGGTTCGCCGGTCTGGGCACGTGGGTCATGAACTGCTGGGGCTCGCTGTGGCCGGAGGGGAGCGCGTTCGGCGTTCCTCGGCAGGTGGATCCGGCGGGGCTGGTGCTCCACTCCATCCCCCCTGTCCTCCTGATCGTTCTGGCCGAAGCGATCACCCACTACCGGCGCGCGATCCTCGACAAAATCGCCGAACTGCGCGCCGAGGTGGAAACGGTGGACGCCCCGGTGGAATCCGCCCCTCTCCCCCCGGTGTCCACCCCGGTCCCCGCACCCCCTGCCCCGGCCCCGGCTCCCGCGCCGGTACCGGCGGCCGTGGAGCCGTCGCCGCTGGTCATCTGTGGTGACCGCCGGGTGTATGAGCTCACCGTCCCCCCGGTATCCACCTCGGCTGAGGACGAGGCCGTGGAGACGGAGAAGCTGCCTGCGGAGGAGGCGCTGCGCGTCATCCGCGTGTGCTGGATGAGGGGGGAGACGATCACGGAAGCGGCCCGGAAGTCCACCCGTTCCACCTCCTACGTCCACAAGATCTACCAGCGTCTCCGGGACCAGGGATCCGCCCCCGAGCGGGCCGAGCGGAACAACGCCGTTACCGATTCTCGTCAGCCTGACGTAACGGCGGTGGCGGTCTGATGTCCCCGGCGTTCGGCAAGTGCTACGACCCCTCCGGCGCCCGCTACGGCATCCCCACCTTCCCGTGGCAGTTCGCCCCGGATGGGCTGGCCACGAGGCGCCAGTTACGGGCCCGCGGGCTGCGTCCCGGCGGGCAGCCGATCGCAGCACAGGTCATGCGAGCCAACCGCCGCCGCGGCGGGGTCCAGGTCGCGTTCCTGTACCGACTGGACCAGGCCAAGCCGGTCCGGCCGATGACGGCCGCGAAGACCGCCGCGCTCGCCGCGGCGATGCTCGCCCGCCGCACCTGCTCCGCCTGCCGCACCGATGCCGGGTACTGCATCCCGACCTCCCTCGGCCTGTGCGTGACCTGCGCCTACCCCGAAGAACAGCGCGCTGCCTAACCCATTCCACCCCTTCAAGGGAGATTCGCTGTGTCCAGCCGTACTCGTGCCCGCACCGTGAAGACGGCGGCGGGTGTCACCACCGTCCGCATCCCGCGCCAGCGCGGCCGCCGCTCCGCTGACCCGTTCGTGGTCGTCGTTCCCGAACGCCCGACCCTGACCCGCCTGGCCGTGGACGCCGCGGCGCGGTGGCTGTGGAAGCACCGCCGCGCGCTCGCCCCGCTCGCCCTCGGCGTGCTGGCCCTGCCCATCACCGCGCTCCTGCACGTGATGGCGTGGTGGTCCGCCCTGGTGCTCGCCCCCGCGGCCGCGGGCCCGCTGGTATGGCTGGGCCTGGCGCAGCGGCGCCGTCCGGCCGCCGATGGCGCGGTGTGGGGCTTGCGCATAGCGGCGGCCCTGCTCGGCACCTCCGGTCTCGCCTGGGCCGCATCCGCCGCGGGGTTCGGTCCGCTGGCCGGTCCGCTGGAGCTGTGGTGGCTGCTGAACCTGATCGCCGCACAGACCACCTGGCTCATCGTCCGCCGCACCGCCACCTGACTTAAGGGGACCGTCTGATGGCTCAGCACACCAACGGCCAGCGCCCGCACCGGCCCACCAACGGCCGCGCGGACAACGGCAAAGGGAACAAGTTCGCCAACGCGGGCGCTGCCGCGGGCGGGTTCGTCGGCGCGATGGGCGGCTCGTTCGTCCCGCCGATCAACGTCACCGTCAACAACAACCGCAGGAACAACCACGCTGGCGGGGCCCGTCCGCACTCCGAAGCCCTGCTGCCCTCTCCGGAGTTCGGCTCCCCGGCACAGGTGCGGTTCTACTGCAACAGCATCCGTGCCGCGGCCGTCACGCTCTCCATCGAGGTGGCCATGGGTGCCGAGATCCTCAAGGGCGTTCTCGCCGCGGTGCCGGACCCCGAGGGCAAGACGTTCGGCTCCCGCATCCGGGCGCAGAAGGTGGCCCGGAAGCTCCAGAAGTCCGCTGATGATCTGCGGGATGCGGCCAAGAACGCCGCGGCCGCCTACGCGACCTTCCAGCAGCAGTACGAGGAAGAGATCAACCGCGTCCGTCACCGTGCCCGGCGCCCCCAGCAGCCGCGCATGGACTTCACCCAGCAGTAAGAAGGAGGTGCGGCCATGACCCGCAACAACAGGGTGACCGCCTACAACGACGACGGCACCATGAACGGCTACACCATGGACCCGCGGGGCGGATCCGGCGGGGGAAGCATCAGCGGATACCTGCTGCACCGCGTCAAGCCCCACCTCCCCCCGTGGCTCGGCGTCGCCGCCACCGGCGTGGCCGGGGCCCTCGGACACGAGCGGTGGGCGAACAGCGCGGGGGCCGGGGTCGGTCTGACCCTGGCGTCCGTGGCCCTGACCGGCACCACCTGGTGGGTCGGCCGCACCACCGGCAAACAGCGCCGTCTCCACTCGGCCATCACCGTCGCGGCGGGGTCGGCCTGGCTCACGGCCGCGTGCCTGGCCGGGCCGACCGCTGGCCCAGTCGATGACGTCTACCTCATGGGCGGCCCTGGTGTGGCGCTGTCGTGGAACGTGCGGATGGTCATGCGCCGCACTGAGGGGGCAGGGGAAGGCTCGGGCTCGGACAAGGGTCTGCTGGAGAAGATCGGCCTGGCGCGGGCGCAGATCGGCACGGCCACGGTGGAGCCGAACCGCGTCACCGCCCCGATCGCGGGGGCGGCTGGGGAGCACACCCACGACGACGTGGCGAAGGCGCTGGCCCACATCGCCTCCGCGCTCGACCTGCCGACTTCGGCTGTGCGCTACACCCCCGACCCCGGATCCGCGCGCCGCGGTGAGCTGGTCATCGTGCCGGAAGACATGCTCGCTGAGGTGGTCGAGTGGGAAGGCCCGTCCAACCTGGGTGGGTCGATCGCCGATCCGCTGGTCATCGGCCGGTACGACGACGGCGCCCCGCTGCTGCTCTGGCTCCCGGGCGATCCGGAGGAGGGCCGGAACTCCACTCACCTGCTGATCGCGGGCGGTACCGGTTCCGGTAAGGGTGACGCTGCGCTGAACCTGCTCACCGAGATCCTGTCCCGCGGGGACGTGATCGTGTGGTTCTCCGACCCGAAGGCGTTCCAGGACTTCGCGCCGCTGCGTCCCGGTCTGGACTGGGGTGAGGAAGGCGGCACCGGTACCGAGGTGATGGTGGAGGCCCTCCAGGCCGTCATCCCGGACCGTACCCGCTGGCTGGGTGCTCACGGCTACCGGCAGTGGGTCCCCGAGGCCGCGCAGCAGCAGAACAGCCCGAAGCACACCTGCCGCGATGACGGCCGCCCGTGCGGCTGCCCCGGCATGCCGTTCCTCGTGGGCTGGTTCGAGGAAGCCGCCAACACCCTCCGGGCCCTCGGGGACGACGCGTTCACCGGCATCGCTCAGGAAGCCCGGTCTGCCGGCGCCGCGCTAATCGTCTCGCTCCAGCGGCCGAGCTACGACCAGATGAGCACCAGCACCCGCGCCTCCTTGCCCTCCGTGGTCGCGCTCGGTTGCGACGCACGCGATGAAGGGTTCTCCCTCCCGGATACGGTGCTGGCCGCTGGCGCTCACCCCGGCGAGTGGGGCAACCGGCGCCCCGGCTACTGCTACGCCGTCTCCCCGGGCATCCCCGAGGACCGGTACCCCTCTCCGGGCCGCACGTGGCGCTTCACCAGCCGCGCGGTGCCGGTCATGGAGCTGCTGGCCACTTGGGCGCAGCGCAACGGCGCCAAGGCCGATCCGGTCACCGCCGGAACCGCATCCCGTATCGCAGGGCAGCTCTACACCGGCCGCACCGGCCCCGGTGACGACCAGACGGCGCTGTCCGTCGTGGAGGACGACGACATGGACAACGGGCCGCACGTGGACCCCGAGGACGCCGACATCGACCCCGAGGCCGAGCTGCCCGAACCGGAGCAGGGCGATGACGCCCCGATCTTCGGGCAGGACACCGGTCGCAAGCCCTCCCCGGCCGAGGCGCGGGAGTTCTTCGCCCGCGCGCTGGAGGAGTTCGAGGAAGAGGGCCGGATGGTCGTGGGTCCCAAGGACTTCACGGACTGGTGCGACCGGAACCACCTCTCCCGCCCGTGGGTGTCCGCGCGGCTGAAGGAGGCCGCGATGGAGGGACGGCTGGAGCCGACCAGCACCACCGGCCGGTGGCGCATCGTCCCCGCCCTGACGGCCGCCTGACACCTGACACCGTCACGCGCCCCTGACACCCAAACCCCTAGGCAAACCCGCTGTCAGAAACGCGTGACACCCCCGCGTGACACCCCTGACACCCGAGCCTGACACCCCGATCCCCGCGGGCCTGCGCCCTCTCCCGGCGCGGGCCCGCGGGCATCCCGGAGGGATTCGCGATGACCCATCTCGACCGGCCCCCGGCCGTCGAAGTCCACCACCCCCACCCCATCACCACCCACCCGACCGCCGCACCCCTGGTGCCCGTGCAGCCGGGCACGGCGGCCCAGGTACAAAGCGTCGTGCTGCCGGACGGGCGAGTCATCACCGGCTACGCCATCGAGCCGGTCAAGCCCGAGCCCGTCACGGCCAAGCCCGTCATCTCCCCCACAGCGGTGAACATCGCCCTCGGCGGGATCGGATTCGCCGCGGTCTGCGGTGGGCTGTTCCTCCTCACCGCGTTCATCGCCGCCCTGACCGCATTCGTCACCCAGCTCATCATCCTGGCCGCGGTCATCTTCGGCGGCTGGATCGCCATCCAGATCTTCAGCGCGAACCGCTCCAGCCACGGGACCACCGTCAACATCCGTAAGGCCGTCATCAAGCGCAACCACTTCCACGGTTGAGGAGGCCGCCTTGCGGTTCTACCTGACCACCCACAAGCGGCATTGGGTGCGCTTAACCGACAAGCCGCTGTTCCTGAAGTCCGAGCACT
The DNA here is from genome assembly GCF_042750115.1 of Streptomyces sp. NPDC059455. Taxonomy (NCBI): domain Bacteria; kingdom Bacillati; phylum Actinomycetota; class Actinomycetes; order Kitasatosporales; family Streptomycetaceae; genus Streptomyces; species Streptomyces sp. NPDC059455. The sequence continues at coordinate 16,535 of NZ_JBHYVB010000023.1, read as the reverse complement.
TCGTGAAGGCGGTCAAGCTCGACCCCGCTCAGGGCCCGTACGCGGTGGACTCTGGCGGTTTCTCGGAGCTCCAGCGTCACGGCTGCTGGACCCGCAGCGCGCGCCAATACGTCGATGATCTGCGCCGCGTCTGGGAATGTGTCGGCCCGTTCGACTGGGCCGCTCCACAGGACTGGATGTGTGAGCCGATCATGATCCAGGGCGGCACGGTCGGCGGACAGCACTTCGTCGGCACCCACCTGAACATTGACGAGCACCAGCGCCGTACCGTGGCGAACTTCCTGGAACTGCGGGAACTGGCGCCGGATCTGCCGATCGTGCCGGTGCTCCAGGGCTGGGAGCTCCCCGACTACGAACGCTGCGTGGCCCTGTACGAGCGGGCCGGGATCGACCTGACTCGGGAACCCACTGTGGGACTCGGCTCGGTCTGTCGACGCCAGGCCACGGGTGAAGCCGTCGCCATTGTCACCACCCTCGCCGGATACGGGCTGAAGCTGCACGGGTTCGGCTTCGAGACCATCGGCCTGCAACGAGTCGGCCATCTGATGGCCTCCGCGGACTCCGCCGCATGGAGCTACCACGCCCGCAAGCGCCCGCCCATGCCCGGCCACACGCACAAGAACTGCGCCAACTGCCTCCCGTACGCACTGCAGTGGCGTCTGCGAGTCCTCGCCAACCTGCCCTCGTGGCAACAGCCCCTACTCGCCGCCTAGGCACGGCAGGGGCGGCCGTCGCTCGCCAAAGTCACGGCCGCCCCGGTCTCCAGTCCTCAACAGACCATTGGAGGTCTCCAGCATGCCCTACGACACAGAGGGCAACCCCTTCCTTCCCTTCGCGTTCAACGCTGCCGGACGCGGCTGGCACGTCTTCCCCCTCCTCCCCGGAGCCAAGGCACCCGCCCTGCACGGCACAGAACGCTGCCCACACACAGGCGACTGCGCGACCGGTCACCGCAAGTGGGAACAGCGCGCCACCGACGACCCCGAGCAGATCGCGGCGTGGTGGTCACGCCGCTGGTACAACGTCGCCGTGGCCACCGGTCCGTCTGGCCTGGTCGTCATTGACCTGGACGTGCCCAAGGACAACAGCAGTACGGACACGCCTTCCGGCGTGACGACCTTCAAGGCGCTCTGCGAGCGCGCCGAACAGCCCGTCCCGGACACCTACCGGGTACGGACCGCGAGCGGTGGATGGCACCTGTACTTCACCACCCCTCCCGGCATCCGACTGACTAACACCGCGGGCAAGCTCGGACCGCTCATCGACACCCGCGCCTGGGGCGGCTACGTCGTCGCTGCGGGCAGCGCTGTAGGCGGTGGTCTGTACGCCGACAGCGGCGGTCACGTCGCCCCACTCCCCGTATGGCTGTGCGCCCGCCTGACGGGCCGCCAGGAGCCGCAGGGGCGGATGGCCGTCCCGTTGTCCTCTCGCGTCTCCCGCTACGTCTCAGCGGCGCTAGAGGCCGAGACTGCGGCCGTCTCGGGCGCTAAAGAGGGCTGCCGCAACGCCACGCTGGTCCGGGCCGCGCGGGCTCTGGGGCGGTTCGTGGCGTCCGGCGACCTCAGCCGGTCGGAGGTTGAGGAGGCTCTTAATGGGGCGGGGGAGCGGGCCGGACTGCGGCCGTACGAGTGCGGCCCGGTCATCACCAGCGCCCTGAACTGGTCCATCGCCCACAACTCGCAGAGCAGGACCGCATGACCAGGGCACCCCATCCCCCCCTTAAGAGCCTTCCCAACACCACCGACCAGCCGCGCGCCGCCAAACCGGCCCCCTCGCGGGACGGCCGTAGCGCGCCGAAGGACGTCGGCCGTAAGGCCGTCCCTTCTGCCCTTCGCCCTGACCAGCAGCAGGGAGACGGCCGGTACCCGGTTGCGTGGCTCCGCATCACCGCCCCGCCGGACTGGCGAGCCGTGCCCACCGCCACCTCGAAATGTGCGTGCGGCCGGGACCGCAGCGCGGTCGGCCGCCGCCGGGTGCTCGCCCTGATCGCCGACCACGAAGCCCACAAGGACGCCTGCCCGCTGCGCACTCCCCAGGAAGGGAGGGCCGCCGCATGACCGTCACCGAAGAGCTGCCTGCCCCGTCCAACCCGATGGCTGTCGCGCGCCGTCTCCTCCCAGACTGGCAGACCGAGGACGGGCACCTGCTGTGCAGGCGTTGGCGCGGCTCGTGGATGCGCTGGACTGGTTCCTGTTGGCGTGAGTTGGACGAGCAGCAGGTGAAGAAGGCCATGTACGAGCGGCTGGAGCACGCCACCTACCAGGCAGGCACCGACAAGGACGGGCAGCCCGACATCCGCGACTGGGCCCCCACCAAACCGAAGATCAGCAATCTCCTGGACGCGCTGGGAGCAATCACCCTGCTCCCTACGGACATGGACGCCCCCGCCTGGACCGACAGCGCGGCGACTGACGAGGACCGCAGCCCCATCGTGGCCTGTCAGAACGGGTTGCTGCGCATCCGGGATCGCGCGCTGCTGCCGCACAGTCCCGGATTCTTCAACCTCGTCTCGGTGCCGTTCGCCTACGACCCCACCGCAGCGGCGCCCACGTGGGAACACTTCCTGTCCCAGATCTGGCCCGACGACCCCGACGCCATCACCGCACTACAGGAGTGGTTCGGCTACGTTCTGTCCGGCCGCACCGACCTACAGAAGATCCTGCTCATCGTAGGTCCTTCCCGTTCGGGCAAGGGGACCATCGCGCGGGTGCTGAAAGCGCTGGTCGGCAAGGACAACCTTGCCGGGCCGACTCTGGCCGGTTTGGGCACGAACTTCGGGTTGTCGACCCTGGTCGGCAAATCGCTGGCGATCATCTCCGATGCCCGGCTGTCCGGCAACGACAACAGCCAGGTGGTGGAGCGGCTGCTGACCATCTCCGGTGACGACACCATCGACGTCGACCGCAAGTACCGCGAGCAGTGGACTGGGAAGCTACCCTCCCGGCTGATGATCCTGTCCAACGAGCTGCCGCACTTCGGCGACTCCTCAGGTGTCATCGCCAACCGCTTTGTCCTGCTGAGCATGCGGCTGTCGTGGCTGGGCAAGGAAGACCCCACCCTCACTGACCGTCTCACGGCCGAGATGCCAGGCATTCTCAACTGGGCGCTGGAAGGGCTCGCCCGACTCCAGCGCACCGGTCGGCTCACGGAACCTGCCTCCAGCCGCGAGGCGGTCACCACCATGCGGGACACAGCATCCCCCACCAGCGCATTCGTCCGTGAACGCTGCACCACCGGACCCACGTGCAGCGTTCCCGTAGACACGCTCTGGACCATCTGGCGCGAATGGGCCGAGGACAACGGCGTCCGCCCCGGCACGAAGCAGGTGCTCGGCAGGAACCTGCTGTCCGTCGTACCTCAGCTCCACCGGACGCGGCCCCGCGACCCGTACGGGCGGCAGGTGGCCACCTACAGCGGAATCACCCTCAGGTCAGATCCACATCTTCCTGAGTCGGGGGGGGGAGGGGCGCGGGGGGCCCCCCCCCCACCCCCCCCCGCCCGCCCCCCCCCAGACTCAGAGCAATGTGGTCCCAGCTCCCAGCACTTCGCGAAGAGGCAGCTCGAAGGAGTCGAACGAGTGGCACGCGACGAGAAGCTCAAGCTCACTGACGTCCTCACAGAGATCCAGATGAGCCGCGCCGCCTTCTACCGGATGCGGGCCCGCGGCAAGGCCCCCCGAATCAGCAAGCTCCCCAACGGCCAGGTCCGCGTGAGCCGTCGTGACCTGGATGCGTGGTGGGAGAGCTGCGGCCAGAACGCCGCCTAGCCCGAACCAATCAGCTCCGTGGGGCCCGTCGTTACGGCGGGCCCCACGCTTTGGGAGACGCATGCTCACGTACGACGTCGATATCTGGTCTATCCGTAAACGGGCCGGGCGCCCGAAGCCGTACGAGCTCAGGTGGCGCGTCGGCTCGCGGTCGCACTCCAGGAGCTTCAAGCTCAAGCCCCAGGCCGATGGGCGCCGCACCGAGCTCATGGCCGCGCTCCGCGAGCGCGAGCGGTTCGACGAGGACACCGGCTTGCCTGCTCGTGAACTGGCCGCGCTGTCCTCCCCCACCTGGTACGAGCACGCGACCGCGTACGTCCTGGTGAAGTGGCCCCGCGCCGCGGCCAAGCACCGTGCCAGCATCGCCGAAGCGCTCGCGGTCGTCACGCCGACGCTGGTCACAGCCACCCGCGCCGCACCGGACGCAAAGGTCATGCGGGACGCGCTCTACCAGTGGGCCTTCCGTGCCGTCAAGGGGTCTGATGGGAAGTTGGCTCCCCGCCACACGGTCGAGGAGCCGCCGGAGGCCATCCGTACGGCTCTCTCCTGGATCGCCGATAACTCGATGAAGGTGAACGCGCTGGAGAACCCGGCGCTTCTCAGGCCAGCGCTGGATGCGCTTTCGCTACGGCTGGACGGAAGGAAGGCGGCCGAGAATACCGCTCGACGCAAGCGCATGGTGCTGAGCAACTTCCTTCGCTTCACGGTGGAGGAGCGGGGACTCCTGTCGGCCAACCCCCTTGCCCGCGTCGACTGGACACCACCGGAGACGGACGACGAAATCGACTTCCGGTACGTCCCCGGCCCGGCGCTGGCACGGTCGTTCCTCAAGGCCATACGGGACGCTGGCCCCCGTGGAGAGCATCTTGAGGCGTTCTTCGGGTGCCTGTACTACGCCGCGATGCGACCCGCTGAGATCGCCTCGCTGAAAGCCGCGGACTGCACCCTGCCCCCGGAGGATGAAGAGTGGGGGGAGCTGCTGCTCTCGGAGAGCCGTCCGGAGGTGGGAGGCGGGTGGACGGACGACGGCGCGTCGTACGAATCCCGCAGCCTCAAGCGGAGGGCCCGCGGAGCGACGCGATCGGTCCCGATTCCCCCGGTGCTGGTCCGGATGCTGCGGGAGCACATCGAGCGGTACGGAACGGCTCCGGACAGCCGCCTGTTCCGCGCGGCACGAGGTGGACGCGTCCGATCTACCGAGTACTGCGATCTGTGGGAGGAGGCCCGAACGGCGGTGCTCTCGGAGGAGGAGGCAGCAACCCCCCTCGCTGAGGTGCCGTACTCGCTCCGACACGCGGGGGTGTCCCTCTGGATCAAGTCGGGAGTCGATCCGGTGGAAGTCGCTCGGCGGGCCGGGCACAGCATCGCCGTCTTGTTCCGCTTCTACGCCAAGATCCTGCGCGGGGATCAGTCCCGGTCCAACCGGCTCATCACACAGGGATTGAACGAGGGCTGACGGTCCGCCGCTGGCCCACAGATGGCCCATACGTACTGGTCAAAGCTGGGACACAGGCGAGACAGGGTGAGACAGGGCACACGCAGAAGGGGTGCCCCCAAGCCGGGGGCACCCCTTCTGACCAGCTAGTTCGCTGACCTCTGCGGAGGCTGAGGGATTTGAACCCTCGGTGACATCGCTGCCACGACGGTTTTCAAGACCGTTCCCTTAGGCCGCTCGGGCAAGCCTCCCCGCGCCGTTCGTGATGGCGCGGGGATCAGCCTAGCGCGTCAGCTGTCACCCTTGCGCTTGCCCAAGGTGACGTCCACCTTGGACACCTTGCCGCCGCGCTTGTAGGTGAGGGTGACCTTGTCGCCGGGCTGGTGGGTCCAGATCTCGCTGATGAGGGTGGGGCCGCTGTCGATGACCGTGTCGTCGAGCTTGGTGATCACGTCGCCGGACTTGAGGCCGGCCTTGTCGGCCGGGCCGCCGGGGACGATGCCGGGGCTGCCGCCGGTGCCGTTGGAGGCGATGGTGGCGCCACTGGTGGAGTCCTTCATGTTGACCGTGGCCTCGATGACCGGGTAGACGGGCTGGCCCGTCTTGATCAGCTGCTCGGCGACGTTCTTGGCCTGGTTGATCGGGATCGCGAAGCCGAGGCCGATGCTGCCGGACTGCTGGGACTCGCCGAGGCCGCTGCCGTTGCCGGCGGACTGGATGGCGGAGTTGATGCCGATGACGCCGCCGTCCGCGTTGAGCAGCGGGCCGCCGGAGTTGCCCGGGTTGATGGAGGCGTCGGTCTGGAGGGCGCTCATGTATGAGGCGTTGCCGCTGCCGCCGTCGCTGGAGGCGACCGGGCGGTTCTTGGCGCTCACGATGCCGGTGGTGACGGTGCCGGAGAGGCCGAAGGGGGCACCGATGGCGACGGTGGCGTCGCCCACGGCGACCCGGTCGGAGTTGCCGAGGGGCAGCGGGTCGAGCTTGGCGCCCGCGGCGTTCTTGAGCTTGACCACGGCGACGTCGTACCCCTGGGCGCGGCCGACGACCTGGGCGGTGTACCGCTTGCCGTTGGAGAAGGTAGCGGTCAGCTTGCCGTTGTCGGCGGCCGAGGCGACGACGTGGTTGTTGGTGAGGATGTGGCCCTGTTTGTCGTAGACGAAGCCGGTGCCGGTGCCGCTCTCGCCGTTGTTGCCCTGGGCCTCGATGGTGACGACGCTGGGCAGGGTCTTGTTGGCGATGCTCGACACCGAGCCGGGCGCGCGGCTCTCCGTCTTGGGGTTGCCGTAGGCGGAGACGGTGGTGGTGTCGCCGCTGTCGCTCTCCCGGTCGGCGGCCCAGAAGCCGATGCCGCCGCCAATGCCGCCCGCGACCAGGACGGCCGCCAGCACGGCGGCGACCAGCCCGCGGGGCTTGCGCTCGAAGGGGCCGGAGGACGGCGGCACGGGAGCGGTCCCCCACGGTCCGCCCGGGCCGCCCTGTCCGTCGCCCTGCCCGCCCGGTCCGCCGCCGTGGCCGCCGTGCGGTTGCCCGCCTTCGGCCGACCACCATTCGCCGGACTGCCCGCCGTCCGGGCCGGGGCCCGGGGCGCCGGGTGCGCCGCCGCCTGGCCCGTCGCCCGCGCCGGCCGACGCCGAGACGGCCGCGGGAGCGGCCGGTGACGCGGGCGGGGGCGTCGACGGGGGCTGGGCGGGGGGCACCGACGGCGCGGGGCCCGGGGCTCCCGGCGATCCTGCGGCGTCGGGCGTGCCTATGGGCCCGTCCGGCCGCGCACCCGCGGTGGGCTCGTAGTCCGGCGCGGGCGGCACCGCCTGGTTCGGGTGCCGCGCCGGAGGGGCCGGATGCGGCCCGGGCGCGGGCGGAACGGCAGAGCCCTCGTTCTCGGTGCTCACAGCTCTCTCCTCAGGTGCACGACAGATTTTCCTCGACGGCCTGCGTGTACGTCTTACCGTTACGTCTTACCGTCGTCAGCTTTTCCCACAGCGCGTCAGACCGCCGTAAGGAGCGACAGCCCCGCGGACTACCACCCTTTATCCCGGACAATTCGCCCTACCGCCATTCCGTGCGAACGAACGGAGGGGCCGTGTCCACCGGCTCGCACCGGGCGGTGGCACCATAACGCGGTGACCTATGCGCGCCCTGCCCGGGACAGCCGCCCCGGACCGCACATCGTCTCCGTCGTCGCCCACCGCGGGGCCTCCGAGGACGCCCCGGAGCACACCCTGGCCGCCTACCGTAAGGCGATCGAGGACGGTGCCGACGCCCTGGAGTGCGATGTCCGGCTGACCGCCGACGGCCATCTCGTCTGTGTGCACGACCGCCGCATCGACCGCACCTCCAACGGCCGGGGCGCGGTCTCGGCGCTGGAGCTGTCCGATCTGGCGACTCTGGACTTCGGCTCCTGGAAGGGCCGGGCCACCGACAGGGAGGAGCCGGACCGCGACAGCCGGGACAGCACCTCGGTCCTCACCCTGGAACGGCTCCTGGGGCTCGTCTCGGATGCCGGACGCCGGATCGAACTGGCGATCGAAACCAAGCATCCCACCCGGTGGGCGGGCCAGGTGGAGGACCGGCTGCTCGGGCTGCTGCGCCGGTTCGGCCTGGACGCGCCACCGCCCGGCGAACGTTCACCCATCCGTGTGATGAGCTTCTCAGCGCGCTCCCTGCACCGGATCCGCAGCGGGGCCCCCGCCATCCCCACCGTCTACCTGATGCAGTTCATACTGCCGCGCCACCGGGACGGGCAGCTGCCGCCCGGGGTGCGGATCGCGGGGCCGAGCATCCGGATCGTACGGAACCACCCGGGCTATGTGGCGCGGCTGCAGCGCGAGGGGCACCGAGTGCACGTCTGGACCGTCGATGAACCGGAGGACGTCGAATTGTGCGTCCGCCTGGGCGTTGACGCGCTGATCACCAATCGCCCCAAACAGGTACTGTCCCAACTCGGACGCTCATAATGGGCATTACAAGGCGTGCACCGGCGCGTTCGGTACGTATTCGATCGTGACGAGTGCGTCACGCGATGCCACTTGGCCGGTTTCCGCTCCAGCACCGCGGGGCATTCATCCCGTGGCGTGGGGCTAAGGAGGTTTCGGGGGTGGCTTTGGTGGTGGCACGGCAGGTGCCGACGTCGTCGACCATGGCCGTACCCCATGGTCCTGCGGGTGTCCGCGCGGCAAGACAGCGGATGCGCATCGATTTGGGCAGGACTGGGGTATCGGATTCGGTCATAGACGACGCTGTATTGATCCTTTCAGAACTGCTCAGCAACGCATGGCGACACGGCCGCCCATGGCGTTCCGACCATGGTGGCGGCACGGTCCGGGCTGCGTGGACCGTCGACGAGGACGACCGGCTGACGGTCGAGGTGACGGATGGCGGCGGACCCACAAGGCCACTTCCGGCCAAGCCATCGGTGACCGCACGCGGCGGCCGCGGGCTGAACATCATCACGTCGCTGGCCGAGGAATGGGGCGTGCGGGACGACATCGGCGAAGTCACCGTTTGGGCCCTTCTCCCGCCCGACGACGAATTCGCCCGCCGCGTCACGATTCCCTCGGATCTCTCCCCCGAGCGGAATCCCCACCTGGGGGCGGAACTGGCTTCCGGGCTGCGCCCGGGCCTCGACGCGCACCTCGATGCCGGTCTCGACGCGAATCTCGGCTCGGAGCTCGGCTCAAATCTCGGCCCGGAGCTCGACGCCGACCTGGGCCCCGGCCTGGGCTCGAATATCGAGGCGAACATCGACCCCGATTTCGATCGCGAGCTGGACTTCGCCGATCTGGACGAGCTCGCGTAGCCGACGCGGCTCAGGGAGCCGACGCGGTTCGGCCAAAGGGCTAGGCTCGCGCCCGTAAACCAGTCGTACGCGCCGTAAGAGAGCACCGCCGCGGCCGTACGCAGACCGTCACGGGCGTACGTACGCAGACCGTCACGGCGTACGAGCAAGCCCTGAGCCGCACGATCGGGAGACAGCCTCACCATGGCCAAGAAGCGCCGCCCCCAGACGAAGGCCGCAGGCCCACGGGTCGCCAACGGCGAGATCCCTGTGGTGGGCGCGCGGGAGCCCTGCCCGTGCGGCTCGGGCCGTCGCTACAAAGCCTGTCACGGCAGGGAAGCCGCACACGCCGTCACCGAGCTGGTGCAGCGCCCCTTCGAGGGGCTCCCCGGCGAATGCGACTGGGTGGCCCTGCGCGAGCTGGTGCCCGCCGCGACCGTCGAGCTGACCCTCGCCGAGGGGCTGCCCGAGGGGGTTCCGTCGGTCACCCTGGCGACCGTGCTGCCCATGGCGTGGCCCGCGCTGCGCCGCGACAACGGCACCGTGCTGCTCGGCCTCCAGAACGACACGCCGTCCGGCGACATCAGCCGCGACCTGGCCGACACCCTGCGCCGCGCGCTGACCGCCGAGCCGGGCACGCCGGTGGCCGCCGAGCGGGCTCCGGGCGACGGTCCGCGGCTGCAGGATCTGCTCGACCCGAAGGGCACTTTCTCGCCGACCCTGCACGAGGGTTTCGAGTTCTGGCTCGAGGACGCCGCGAACGCGACCGGAGAGGTCGCCGCGTCCCTGGAACGGGCCAACGCGGCCGCGATCCCCACCGCCCGGCTCACCGGCGTGGAGGCGGCCTACTGGTGCGAGACGCCGGAGAAGAACCACCTGCGCTGGGTCATGTCCCACCCCGAGGAGAAGCTGCTGGACGCGCTCGCCCGGCTGCACGCCGCGGGTGCCTCCTCGCTCGGCGAGAACACCCGGCTGGTGGGCTCCTTCCGGGCCCATGGGCTCACGGTGCCGGTGTGGGATCTGCCACGCGGGATGAACGCCGAGGACACCGAGAAGCCGGCCGTGGACCTCGCCGAGCGGCTCGTGGAGGCGCTCGCCTCCGACGCCCCGCTGACGCCTGAGCAGCGGCGCGCCCGGGGCGGTCTCACCAACCGTCAGGTGACGCTGAGCTGACGTCCCCCGGACGGCCGGAGGGCGCCGCGGGGGCACGTGACGCCGCTCACAACTCACTGTTACGCCCTGCAAATCGACGTCCGGAAATCCGCGATCGAATTTGCTATCGGCCGATCTCTTGTTACGGTTCTAAAAGCCCGGTCGCGGGTGGAAACCCCCCCCCCCCCCCCCCGGGGCCGGGCGATGACCGGGCCGCGCGCGGGGCGGGGCGCGGGGGGGGCTATCTCGAC
>NZ_JBHYVB010000023.1:0-6146 GCF_042750115.1 Streptomyces sp. NPDC059455 | reverse complement strand
CTCACAGAGACAGACTCCCACAGACCCAGACTGGCCACTCTCCTCCCCGCCCGCGCGCGAGCCCCCCCCCCCCCGCCCGCCCCCCCCCCCCGCTTCCATGTCCGCGTCCGGACGGCGGCGCGGGACGGTGGGGCAGGTACGGACCAACTGCCTCCGGCAGCGCGGAAGTTGCTCCCGGGGCCCGGTGAGGGAGTCGCTCCAGGGCCCGTGAGGGAGTCGCTCCGGGGCCCGGAGTGCACGGCGGGACCCACGGTGCGCGGCACTGGCTCGCGCGGGAAGCCGCTCAGCGCCCTGTGCCCACGAAAAACGCCGTCCCCCGGAGCCAGGACGGGCCCGGAGCCCAGGAAGTCGCCTCCCCGGCCTCCGGGCCCTCATACGCCCGCGAGCGTCGCGCTCAGCGGTCCGCCGCGCTCAGCGGCCCCCGAACCCCCGCACCCGGGGCCCACCTCAGTAGGCGAGCCGACTGCCTCCGTCGGGCGCGCTGGTGCTGGCCTCGACCAAGGCGTTCACCACCGTGGCCACCTCGGGCAGCCAGGGTCGCCCGGAGCGGCGCAGCGGCTGCCGCTCCCAGCGCACCCGCCCGGAGCCGGTCTGCGACGGCGGCAACACCACATAGCCGCCCTCGCCGTGGAACCGCAGCGAGCTGGGCACCCACTCCTGCTGGCTCAGCAGCTCGCCGAGGTCTTCGAGGGAGTACGGCTCCACCAGCAGCGACCAGCGGGTGGGCGTGGCGACCACCGGGCCGAGCCGTACGCCCACCCGGTCGAAGACCGCCAGCGCCCGCGCCCCGGCGACCGCGGGCAGGCTCACCGCGCAGGGCGCGTGGCCGCCCGTGGCCAGCAGGAGGGGCGCGGAGGGCCGGTTGCCCCACCACCAGCGCACCATGCGCTCGTCCGCGGTGGCGGCGAGGAGAACAGGGTCGAACGGATGTCCACCCGGAACCGCACATTCCGGGTCGGGGCAGCCGCACACTCGCGGCCGTCCGCCGCCGGACCGGAGTCCGACACCAGGGACCACGGGCCACTGCCACTCGGTGGCGCAGGTGAGCGCCGCACGCAGCAGCGGCGACCGCGCGCCGCGCCGCAGCGAGAACTTGCGTCGCCTTCCGAGGATCTCGCGCATGAGCGCTCGTTCCTTTCCGTTAACGCCGAGGGCTGTCCGTCGCACTACATCGCACTTCAGATGGCACTTCACTTGGACTTACGTGGCGCTGTCCGGCATCGTTCGGCCCGTCACAGCAGGTGGATCACAAGTCACTGCGCGTACAAGGCAGCGCATCACGCCGCGGGCCGAGCGTGGAACGTGGCGAGGGGTGGCGCGCGCATGGCGCTTGCCGTCCGGTTGGTGCCTTCCTCGCCACTCGGGGATGGGCGCGGCCGTTGTGGTCTATGACGCCTGGACCGGCCGCGGGGTTCCGGGGCGATCCGAACTGCCCCTGCCCCTTCTCCGATGTGTACCCGCCGCGGTGGAGACGACGCGCTGTCGAACGACGTCAGTCGACCTCGAAGGGACAGCCTAACGACTTTTTTTCGGCCAAGTTCAATTCCCCCCAGACACCAACAAGACCACCGGGACAATGCTGGACATCGCATCTGCGCTCCGTGTACATCTGGAGACAGTAGCGGCACAGTAGCGGCGCAGCACGACAGGGGGTTTGCGATGCTATTGAGCGAGCCGGACCCGGCGGGCGAAGGCAGCGGGCCATGAACTCGCCCCACGCGCCGAAAGTGGCTGGAATCGATCCTTCCCTTCCCTCGCCCACGCAAACTGCCGACCCCGTCACACCGCCCCTGGCGGCGCCCAACTCCGGTGTCCAGGACCGGCTCGCGGGCTGGGTCTCCGACCTCACCACCCTTCATGAGCTCACCGAGCGGCTGGTCCGGACCGACACCCTGGACGAGGCGCTGCGCGAACTGCTGCGCGCGGGCGCGTCCCTGGTCGGCGCCCGACGCGGACTGGTGGCGCTCGAACCGGCCGACGGGCTCGGCCCGGTGATCACCGTGGGGCTCGGTCTCGGCCACGCCGACCTCGGCCAGATCGAGACCATCCCGCGCGGCTCCGCCTCCGCCGGCCATCTCCTGGACGGGCTGCCCGAGCCGGGCGGCGAGCGGCGCGCCGATGTGACCCACCCCGATATCGCCAGTGAGGCCGACCTCGACCCGCGCCACCGCGAGGTGGCCGCGCGGCTCGGCTTCTCCGCGAGCTACGCCGTGCCGCTGGACCCGTTCCACGCCGCCCCCCGCACCACGCCCGGCCTTTCCGCCATTCCCGCGCCCGCCCCCGGCGCGGACGGGTCCGGCATCGGCACTGGCACCGGCACCGGCTCCCCGGCGGGCGCGGGCGACCACCCGGCCCCCGGCGTCCCCGGAACGACGAGCGTCACCGACGCCCCGCACGTCCCCGGCATCGGCCATGCCGGTGAATCGGCCGCCGCGCCTTCGCCCGGCCTTACGGCCGCCATGGGCGCCGGCGGCCCCTCCGGGCGGCTCGGCGCGGCCGCCTGGCTCTACGACGAGCCCGCCGAGCCCGCGGAGCGCCAGCGCCATCTCGTGGGCCTGTACTGCCAGTACGCCGCCGCCCACATCGCCCGGCTGATCGAGCTCTCCCGCGCCCGCGCCGCCGTCGCGACCGTCCAGGAGGAGCTGCTGCCCACCCGGCTGCCCCGCGTCCCCGGGGTGCGCCTGGCCGTCCGCCACCACCCCGGCCCGCGCGGCGGCGGGGACTGGTACGACGCGCTGCCGCTGCCCGACGGGGCGCTCGGGCTCTCGGTGGGCGGGGTCTCCGGCTCCGGTCCGAGCGCCGTGGTCGCGATGGGGCGGCTGCGGGCCTCGCTGCGGGCGTACGCGGTGATGGAGGGCGAGGACCCGGTCGCCGTGCTGTCCGACCTGGAGCTGCTGCTGCGGCTCACCGAGCCCGCCCGCTCCGCGACCGCCCTCTTCGCCTACTGCGAGCCCGGGACGCGCAAGGTGGTGCTGGCCGGTGCCGGGCACTGCCCACCGCTGCTCACCGGGGAGCGGCGCACCGAGTTCGTGGAGACCACCCTGTCCGCGCCGCTGGGGATGCTCTCCTGCTGGGAGGCGCCCAGCGTGGCGGTCGCACCGTCCTCCGGAGAGACCCTCCTCTTCTACAGCGACGGGCTGCTCCACCGCACCGGGGAGCCGATGGACCGGGCCTTCACCCGGCTGCACACGGCCGCTGCGAGCGCTCCCAAGGGCGTCCGCGGCGACCCGGACGCCTTCGCCGACCATGTGCTCCGTACGGTGCTCCCCGACGGTCCGGCGGCCTCCGTGGGGCGGCCCTCGGAGGACGGCACCGAGGACCTCGTCCTGCTCGTGGCGCACTTCGACTGACGCGGGGCCCACGCCGGACGCGGGGCCCACGTCGAGTGACGCGTGGCCCCCTTACGGGCGCGGCTCGAGCGGGACCACGGCCCCCGCTGGAGCCGTGGTCGCCCGGCGCCTCGAGCCCTCCCGGCCGTCAGGCCCCCCACATACGATGGGTGGGGTCCAGTTCGAGGAGGAAGACGTGACCGAGGAGCCCACCTCCGAAGCCCCGGAGACCCCGGAAGGCGAGGAGCCCATCAAGCAGCGGAAGAACGGCCTGTACCCAGGCGTTTCCGACGAGCTCGCCGCGAGCATGAAGTCCGGCTGGGCGGACACCGAGCAGCACGATCCGGAGCCCCTCGCACAGGCTCCGCAGACCGCCCGCCGCCGCGCCGCGCTCTCCGCGCGCTTCCCCGGCGATCGCCTGGTCGTCCCCGCGGGCAATCTCCGCACGCGCTCCAACGACACGGACTACAGCTTCCGCGCCTCGACCGAGTACGCGTACCTCACCGGCGACCAGACCGAGGACGGTGTGCTGGTGCTGGAGCCCGAGGCGGGCGGCGGCCACACCGCGACGCTGTATCTGCTGCCGCGCTCCGACCGGGAGAACGGCGAGTTCTGGCTGGACGGCCAGGGCGAGCTGTGGGTCGGCCGCCGGCTCAGCCTTACGGAGGCCGAGAAGCGGCTGGGCCTGCCCGCCAGGGACGTCCGCAAACTGGCCGACGAGCTCCGGGACGCCACCGGCCCGGTCCGTATCGTGCGCGGTCACGACGCCGGGCTGGAGGCCGCCCTGACCGACAAGGTCACCGGTGAGCGCGACGAGGAGCTGCGGGTCTTCCTCAGCGAGCAGCGCCTGGTCAAGGACGAGTTCGAGATCGGGCAGCTGCAGGCGGCGGTCGACTCGACGGTCCGCGGATTCGAGGATGTCGTCAAGGTTCTGGACAAGGCGCGGGCGACATCGGAGCGCTATATCGAAGGAACGTTCTTCCTTCGGGCCCGGGTCGAGGGCCACGATGTCGGCTACGGCACCATCGCCGCCGCGGGCCCGCACGCCACCACCCTGCACTGGGTGCGCAACGACGGCCCGGTCCGCTCCGGCGAGCTGCTCCTGCTGGACGCGGGCGTGGAGACCACCACCCTCTACACCGCCGACGTGACCCGCACCCTGCCGGTGAACGGCACCTACAGCCCGCTGCAGCGCAAGGTCTACGAGGCGGTCTACGAGGCGCAGGAGGCGGGCATCGCCGCGGTCCGGCCGGGCGCGAAGTACCGCGACTTCCACGACGCCGCCCAGCACGTCCTCGCCACCAGGCTCGTCGAGTGGGGCCTGGTCGAGGGCCCGGTGGAGCGGGTGCTGGAGCTGGGGCTGCAGCGCCGCTGGACGCTGCACGGCACCGGCCACATGCTCGGCATGGACGTCCACGACTGTGCCGCGGCCCGCACCGAGACCTATGTGGACGGCACCCTGGAGCCCGGTATGTGCCTGACGGTCGAGCCGGGGCTGTACTTCCAGCCCGACGACCTGACCGTGCCGGAGGAGTACCGGGGCATCGGCGTCCGGATCGAGGACGACATCCTGGTGACGGAGGACGGCAACCGCGTGCTGTCGGCCGCGCTGCCGCGGACCGCCGATGACGTCGAGGCGTGGATGGCCCGCCTCACCGGCTGAGACAGCCACACGGCGGCTCATCGCCTGATCGCGTGGGTCCCGTGGGGAGCGGCGGCGCCGCACCCCACGGTGCGCTCAGTTCCGCCCCGGCACCTTGCGGGTGGTCACCGCGATCCGGTTCCAGGAGTTGATCGTGAAGATGAGGGCGATGAGCTGAGCCAGCTCCCGCTCCTCGAAGTGCCGGGCGGCCCGCTCGTAGACCTCGTCCGGGACGCCGCCGGGCAGCAGCGTGACCGCCTCGGTGAGCGCCAGGGCGGCCTGCTCCTTCTCGGTGTAGAACCCGGCCTCCCCGGCCTCCTCCCAGACCCCCACCAGGGCGATGCGCTCCTTGCTCTCGCCCGCCTCATGGGCGTCGGTGGTGTGCATATGGAGGCAGTAGGCGCAGTGGTTGAGCTGGGAGGAGCGGATCTGCACCAGCTCCACCAGGGCCGGGTCCAGGCCCTCGCGGGCGGCCGCGTCCAGGCTGATCAGCGCCTTGAACGCCTTGGGGGCGGCCTTGGCGAAGTTGACCCGCCCGGTCGTCTGCCGCGCCGCCGTCGCGGTCTGTGCCGCCGTCGCGGTCTGTGCCGCCGTCGCGGTCTGTGCCGTCGCCTCTGCCGTCGTGGCCTCTGTCGCCGTGGCCGTCTGTGTCGTCGCCGTCTGTGTCGGTGTCGAAGTCGTCATGGGAATGAAATTAGGCCGCTAAGCGACCCTCTGTAGGGTGCATTTCCATGGCGGATTCATGGGTCAATTCGGCGGAGATCCTCGGCAGTGACCTCCATCTGGAGCTGACCCGCGCGGGCAGCCGCAGGACCGCCTTGATGGCCGCGCTGCGCGGGGCCATCCGCGACGGGCGGCTCGCCCCGGACACCCGGCTGCCGCCTTACCGTTCCCTCGCCGCCGACCTGGGCATCGCCCGGAACACGGTCGCCGACGCCTACACCGAGTTGGTCGCCGAGGGCTGGCTCACCGCCCGCCAGGGCTCCGGGACCCGGGTGGCGCCCCGTCCCGCGTCGCCCCCACCCCGGCGGCGCACGCCCGGCCGGGAGCGCGGCGGGCGGCCGTCCGGGGCGACCGGCGGCCCCCGCCGGCCCCGGCCCTGTCTCTTATACACAAAACCGAGCCCACGATACCATCTGGCATCTCGGTTTGGGGGGGGGGGGGGGTGAGTTGGG
>NZ_JBHYVB010000022.1:79846-87957 GCF_042750115.1 Streptomyces sp. NPDC059455 | reverse complement strand
CGAGCGGCGTCCCCCTGGTCGCGCAGGTGCAGCGCCGGGATCCCCATGGGGAATTTTCTGGCGTCGCTACTGGGGAATATCGCCGTCGTTCACACTCTTTCGCACGAAGGGCGCTCTCATGCCTTCCCCCTCATCTGCACCATCCCGCCTGCCCCCATCACCACCATCGCCGTTGCTGACCCAGAACCGGGAAATGCGCGCGATCGGCGCGTGGAACTGGACACTGCCGGCCTGGGCCAGCCGGCTCCCCGACGGCCGTACCTACAACACCTGCCCCTCCGCAGGGATCTGCCGCCACGTCTGCTACGCCCGGCACGGCACCTACACCTGGCCGGTGGTCAAAGCCAAGCACGAGGCGAACCTGCGCTTCGTCCTGGACGATCTACCCGCCTGGGAGCAGACAATGATCAGCGAACTCGGCGCCGCGAAGTTTCGCGGGGTCTGGATACGCATCCACGACTCGGGCGATTTCTTCACCGACGCCTACACACGCAGCTGGCTCCGGGTGATCCGCGCCCGGCCGGAAGTCAACTTCTACGCCTACACCAAGGAAGTGGCCAGGTTCCGCGTCCTGGTG
Source organism: Streptomyces sp. NPDC059455 (assembly GCF_042750115.1). Classification (NCBI taxonomy): domain Bacteria; kingdom Bacillati; phylum Actinomycetota; class Actinomycetes; order Kitasatosporales; family Streptomycetaceae; genus Streptomyces; species Streptomyces sp. NPDC059455. The sequence goes on along the minus strand of NZ_JBHYVB010000022.1, from coordinate 87,380 downwards.
GAGCCGGACCCACCGGACAACTTCCTGTGGGTATTCAGCTTCGGGGGCACCCAGGACGCCGCCTTAGATCCCGAACGTGACCGCGTGGCGGATGTCTTCCCCGACGAGGAATCCATCACCGCGGCCGGATGGCATTCACAAGAAGTCAGCGATCTCCTCGCGGTACTGGGTCCGCGGCTGGTCGGGATTCCCGCCAACAGGATTCCGCACTTCCTCAAGAGGCTGAACCGTCGCACCTTCCGCTCGTGGCAGGCCGAGGTCGACGCCGAACGCCAGGCTCATCACCGATCGAGCGCGTGTGGCGGTCTGCGCCTGATCACGGGCAATCGACCGGAGACGCACGACAACGCCGAGGAACGGCGCGCTCCTGAGCGCCAGGACCGCGCTGCCTGACGGCGGCTCTCCACCCCCTGACGCTCTCTCCCTGGAAGGTCGCGTGCCATGGGTCGCCCCGTTGATTTCGTTCTTCCATCCTCGTTGTTCCTTGCCACCGCTTCCGGCTCAGACGTACCGGATTCCCCGGTCGGCGATTACCTGCGCGACCCTTCCGGCGCGGTGCACGCAGTGCTGGTCCACATCCACAGGTGGGTGCTCGACTGGGGATGGATCGCCGGTCCTGCCGTGGTCGCCAGCGCTACCACGCTGGTCTGGGTGCGCTGGTGGTGGCACCGCCGCTGCCGGAGGCATCTCGCCGCTGACGCGCGTGTCGTTCAGATCCTGCCCCCGCCAACTGTGGACGCCGTAGGGGCCGCCGCACTGTGGGCCAACTTGGTGGGGCTGTTGCGCCCGGCCTGGCACCGGTGGCTGACCGGCCAGCCACACCTTGCCTTCGAGTACCTCTTCGACCGCGAAACCGTGCGTCTGCAGATATGGGTGCCTGGTCACGTCCCGCCGGGCATGATCGAGCGGGCCGTCGAGTCCGCCTGGCCCGGCGCCCACACCCGCACCACACCCGCCCATGCCCCTCTGCCCGCTACACCGCCTCCGGGACAGCAACTTCTCACCGCCGCCGGGGAGCTGCGACTAGCACGGAGTGAGGCCCTACCAATCCGTACCGACTTCCCCCTCGACCCTGTGCGCCCGCTGCTCGGCGCACCGGTCGGGATGGGGCCGCGGGAGCGGGCGGTGGTGCAGGTGCTGGCCCGGCCGGTGACCGGGCACAGGGTGAAGAAGGCCCGCCGGGCAGCACGGCACGCACGCGCCGGAAGGTCCACCCGCTTGATCAGCCGCCTGCTGGATTTACTCACCCCCGGTCTCCACCCCCACCGCCGCGCCCGGCAGAACACCACGCTCATCGACCCGCAAACAGCTTTGGAGATGGCTGCCGAGGACCGCGTGATCGTAGCCAAACAACGCGGCGCTCCCTACGAAACCCGTATCCGCTACGCGGTCACCACCACTGCTCCGGACAATGCCTCGGCCGTCGACCAGGCGAAGGAACGGGACCGGGCGCGCGGCCGGGGCCACGCCATCGCCTCCGCGTTCGCCACCTTCACCGAGCACAACTACTACCGCCGTACCCGGCTGCGTGGCCACCACGCGCTACGCCACCTGGCCGAACGGCGCCTGAACAGCGGCGACTTGCTGTCGATCCAGGAACTCGCCGCGCTGGCACACCTGCCGTGGGACGAGACGGTCACCGGTCTGCAACGCGCTGGAGCAAGGGCCGTGCCTCCTCCGCCCGGCATCGCTACCACGGGATCGGCGGTCCGGCCGATCGGGCTGGCCGACAGCGGGCACCAGCGTCCCGTCGGGCTACGCGTCCCCGATGCACGGCACCACCTTCACGTCCTGGGCGCCACCGGTTCGGGCAAGAGCGAACTGATGGCACGGATGGTCCTCGCCGACACCGAAGCCGGTCGCGGGACGGTCGTCATCGATCCAAAGGGCGATCTGGTCACCGACCTGCTCCAGCGTTTACCCGTCGAGCTCGGAGAGAAAGTGGTGCTCTTCGACGCCGACAGCAAGGCCCGGCCGCCCGTGCTCAATCCACTCGAAGGAGCGGATGCGCCGCGCACCGTAGACAACCTGGTATCCATCTTCTCCCGTGTCTACGCCGCCTCCTGGGGGCCACGCACCGACGACATCCTGCGCGCCTCACTCCTGACCCTGCGCGCCCAGCCCGGCACCCCCCTGCTGACCGACCTGCCCAAACTGCTGTCGAACCGCGCATTCCGGCAGCGCGCCACCGACCAACTCGATGACGAAATCCTCAAAGGCTTCTGGACCTGGTACCAGGACCTGTCCGACCCAGCCCGTGCCCAGGTCACCGCCCCGCTGATGAACAAGCTTCGAGGCTTCCTGCTGCGCCCGTTCGTCCGCCATGCCCTCGCCGGCGGTCCCTCCACTTTCGACATGAACGACACACTCAACGGCGGGATCTGTCTCGTACGCATCGCCCAGGACGCGCTGGGCACGGAGACCGCGCACCTGGTCGGTTCCATCGTGGTCGCCCGCGCCTGGCAGGCCGCCACCGCCCGCGCGCGTATTCCCCAGTCCCAGCGACATGACGCCTCTCTCTACATCGATGAGGCGCACAACTTCCTCAACTTGCCCTATTCGCTGGGCGACATGCTGGCCGAGGCCCGCGCCTACCGGCTGTCGATGACGCTCGCCCACCAGTACCTGCGCCAGCTTCCCAAAGAGCTGGAGGAGGGCATCAGCACCAACGCCCGCACAAAGATCATCTTCAACGCCAGCCCGGAGGACGCCCGGCACCTGGCCCAGCACACCGAGCCGCGCCTGACCGCACACGACCTGTCCAATCTGGACGTCTTCCACACCGCGGTCCGCCCTGTGCTCCACGGAGCCGAAGCCCCCGCCTTCACCGCAGTCACGGAAAAGCTCCCGCCCCCTACCCGGGGACGGGCCAAGCAGATCCGGACCGCCGCTTCCCGAAATGCCCGGTCACGACGCGGCCCAGCAGCACTTCCTGAGGCTCGCAACACTCCGGTCCAGGCCGACCCCCGACGCACGATGTGACATCCAGTCGCCCGAGCCCACCCAGCCTCAGGCCGCCTCGAAATTGCGTCCATACCTGCCAGCTCCCCCCCCACTACAGATATCTGGAGGTGAACATCCCGTGATCACCAGTACAGCCCTGACGACACTCGACAGCTTGACCGCCCTCGGCGGACACATCAGTCCCACCGAGGTCCGCCGACTCCTTGCGGACACCGTGCCGACGGCCTCGACTTCATCATTCACCGCCACACAGAGGTGAGGCATGACCAGAGTCGGCATCACGCTCCTGGGGGCGATACTGCTGGTCATCACTTTGGCCGCAGCCGGAGCAAGTAGCGTCCTGTCTGTCTTCGGCGGTACTGGCGGCAGCCAGCCCAATCGCACCGCTCTCACTGACATACCGCCCAGCTACCTCACGCTCTACCAGCAAGCGGCGGCGACCTGCCCCGGACTGGACTGGTCAGTGCCGGCCGCCATCGGCAAGGTCGAGACCAACCACGGCCGATCCACCCTGCCCGGGGTACACAGTGGCTCCAACAACAAAGGCGCTGAGGGCCCGATGCAGTTCCTACGGCCCACCTTCGACGCGGTCACTGCCAAGCACCTGATACCGCAGCGAGGAAAACGAGCTCCCTCTCCGTACAACCCACGAGACGCGATCTATGCGGCGGTCGACTACCTATGCGACTCCGGCGCCCGCGGCGGACGCAATCTCCATCAGGCGATCCTCGCTTACAACCCCGCCGAGTGGTACGTCTCGAAAGTCCTCGCTCAGGCAGAGGACTACCAGAGCGCCTCAGGACTCGGCGGCACGGCGAAGGCAAATCCTCCCGCCCGAGAGGCGATCAACTACGCTCAGGGCCAGCTTGGCCTCCCGTACGTATGGGGAGGCAACGGCCCGGCAAACGGGGACACTGGATTCGACTGCTCGGGGCTGACCAAGGCCGCCTACGCCGCCGCGGGCATCTCCCTGCCGCGTACCGCCGAAGAACAGTTCCGGACCGGCCACCAGGTTCCCAAGGGACAGCCGCTGCTGCCCGGCGACCTCGCCTTCTACGGCACCCCCGATAAAGGCATTCACCATGTCGGCCTCTACGTCGGCGGCGGTCAAATGATCAACGCACCAAACTTCGGCGAAAAGATCAAGATCGCACCCTACCGCTACCAAGGCGACGACTACGCCGGTGCGACCCGACCAGCAATTTCCGCCTCCGCCGGTTCTGCCTAAAGCACCGCTGCGCCAAAGTCCCACCTTGGCTGACAGCACCGAGCGGCTGTCTCAGGAGAACCCGCCTGGTCGAGCAAAGCCCCGCGATTTTCGTCGCACAGGTCCTCCGTCGCCCGAAGACCGCACAGACCAAGGATTGCCCGGAGGTACATCTTCACCGTGATCACCAACCCCACTTCTCAACGCTCTCTGCGCGCCCACCGGCCCAAGCGCCTCAGCCAGCGTGCCGCGACCAGCGGCGAATACATCGCCCGGCTCGCCGCACGCCTCACGGATCGGGACCGTTGGCTGGCTCGTATGTTCTACGAGCACAAGGTCCTCACCACACACCAGATCACCGAGATCGCCTATCCATCCGCCCGTGCAGCCAACCTGCGGCTCCTCCAGCTGTACAAGTGGCGTCTGCTGGACCGCTTCCAGCCCTTCATTGCTTCCGGCACCGCGCCCATGCACTACGTGCTCGATGTCGCCGGAGCCGCCGTCGTCGCGCGCGAAGACGGCCTTGACCCCCGCGACCTGGACTACAGGCACGAGCGAGCCATCGGTATCGCCCACTCCCTGCGCTTGGCCCACACCGTCGGCACCAACGCCTTCTTCACAGCCCTCATCGCCCGCTCCCGCAACCCGGATGCCTCCGGACAGCTCACCGCCTGGTGGTCCGAGGCCCGCTGCAAGCGGCACTTCGGCGACATCGTGCGCCCGGACGGCTACGGCCGGTGGCACGAGCACCGCTCCGCCTTCGAGTGGTTCCTGGAGTTCGACTTCGGCACTGAACGCCCCGACCGCGTCGCGGCGAAACTGCCTGGCTACGCCAAACTCGCCACCGCCACTGGCATCACGACACCCATCCTGTTCTGGATGCCCACTACCCGCCGCGAAACCCGTGTCCGCCACGCCCTCGCCACGGCCCTGAACACGTTGGACGACCCCACACTGGTACCCGTGGCCACATCCAGTGCCGACTTCGTCACAGGCGACCGTGACGCCCACCCGGCCGCCGCCCGCTGGCAACTACTGGAAGGTAGGCAGCTCACTTCGCGGCGTCTCGCGCTCGCGGAACTCGGGCGCGCCTGGCCGCACCTACCGCCGCTGCCGCCTTCCTCATCCACCTCAGTCGCGACCAGAAACAGCGACTCTTGGAGCGATCTGCTTCCGCCGTCACCGCTTGCCCCGGGTCCGACGCCCCGCCGCGGGACCCGGTGAAACGACATGGGTGAGATCACCGGTGCGCGGCATGGTGTGACCACGCCCGCCAAGTTCGCCTCGAAGGCTGCGTTCTGGGGCAGTGAGGAGCGACCGGACCGAGCAACGTACCGGCCATCAGCGTCACGTGCTGGTCGGGTCACCGGACTCGTGCGTCAGGGCGCGCAGCAGGTGGCGGCCCGGGAAGTCGTCGTACGGCTGGACTGGGACGGTGATCACCGTATGGTCGTCGAAGACCGGCTCGCCGCTCGGGCGACGTGCGTAGGGAAGATAGCCGTAGTCCACCCCGTCGTCCGCGTCGAAGCTCATCCATGCGATGAGCTCCTGCTCGCCTTCCCTCAACGGCAAGTTGGCGACCGCGCGGCCGTACACAGTGTCCTGGTCGAAGAGCCACACCTGTGGGACCGCGAAGACGAAACGGACGGCATGAATCTGCCGTGCCTTCTCGGCAGCACGCTGTTCGAACGCCGCGGCGGTCGGGGCATCGCGCAGGTAGTCGTAGTCGGAGAGCACCAGGGTTCGGTCTCCTTGAACCGCGACCATTGCGGGGCAGTCCCGCTCGGTGACGGCCCGTTCCAAGCGGCCAGCCACGTTACGCAGCAGGATCTCGGTGTCGCGGTTCATCCGGCTGCTCACTTTCCGGAAGGACGGTCCCAACCGCGGAAGTCGTAGAAGACCTCCATGATCTCTACAGAAGCCTTGTCACCGAGATGGGCAAGGTGCTGCAGGGTGCGGCTGATCTCGGTGCGCTGGCGCGACCCTTCGCGGGTCGGCGCCTGGTCCACCGCCCTTCCATCGAGCGCCTCCAGCCGTTCGGCCAGTTGTCTCACGGTCTCCCGTGCCGCGCTCAAGTCGATCTCCACAGGTCCAACCTCCAGGCTCTCCGGCAGTCTCCCGCATCTGGAACGCCTGAGGGTATTCGTTCCCGCGGGTCAGCTGCCGTGGCCCGGCATTGTGCTGGCCTCGACGTAGTTCGACAGCTGCTGAAGGAGGAGGTTAGCCGCCTGGACGGCTTCGCGCAGGATCGCCATGGCCGCCTCCACTCCGGAGGCGTCCGGCTTCCCCAGCATGGGCATCGCCTTGGACAAGGTGGCAAGCTTCAGCGGCGTCGGGACGAGGGCATCCCTCCCGGATCCGTGGGTATCCAGGCCATCCCCATCGGTGGAGAATCCGTGCTTCGTACGGGATTCCCCTCACCGAAGCCAATGCCCATTCCGCGGGCGACTACGAGTTCAGTGAGCCAGTGGCAGGCTTCCTCCTCATGCAAGATGAACGATTCCACCCGTTCTCTCCTCTCTCTCGAGTTCGGTGCATTCGCAGAACGCGAGCACCGCGCCGGGCAGCAGCACGGGGGCTATGGCTCGAGGTCGTCACCCTGACCGATCCTCGGTGGAAGGCCGAGAAGCTGCCAGATCAGGTCGAGCTTTTCGTCAATGTCGACGTGGCGGTTCCTCCGGATGGGCCTGATCTTCAAGACGCTGATGTCGAGGTCCAAGCCGAGAAGGTCGTCTTGGAGGCCAGTCTTGAGCCGGTAGTTTGCGGGCGTGATCAACCAGGCGTCCCAGTCATCGGCCGGTTGTCCGGAGCGGGCCTCGTGGCCGCTCGAGTTGGTGTCGGGGCACGGGCAGTGCGAATCGGAGCATGGACGTCCTGCCGGGTGCGCGGCGAGCAGCGGCGAGCGCCGGTAGTGGGATGCCTGGCCATTGAGCATGGGGCAGTGCTGCTTGGCGTATCTCAGGCATTCAGGGTGAACAGCCGGTTCGGCGATATACCCGGCGTCTACGTCCATCGGCCGGACAAGCAGGTAGATGCGGTCACCGAGCCGCTGGCCGCAGATCTGGCACAGCCGGCGAGTGAGGGCCAGGTACCGCTTGCGCGAGTCGATAGCACCGAAGACGACGTGGCCGTTGTGTTCGAGGGTGATCCACGGCACGACCAGGCCGCCGCTGAGCGGGCGGCCGACGCACCGTAGCGGGACGGGCGGGGTGGTGGTCATGGCTGGTTCCGTTGAGGGGGCTGGTTGTGATGGATCCGTTGGGCGCGTGGACCGGGAAAGGCGGTGGGGGGGGGCGGGGGGGGGGGCCCCCCCCCCCCCCGGGGGTGGGAGTGGGGTGGGTTTTAAAAAACATTAGAGAGCGC
>NZ_JBHYVB010000022.1:0-79838 GCF_042750115.1 Streptomyces sp. NPDC059455 | reverse complement strand
GTGGGGGGGGGGGGGGGGGGGGGGGGGCGGGGGGGGGGGGGGGCGGGGGCGGCGGGGGCGGGGGGGGCGGGCGGGCCGGCGCCCCCCCCCCCCCCGCGCACGCGTGGAGAGGGAGGTCAGCCATCAGGCGCAGGATCCGGGGGCGGGGGGGTTTGTACGGCCCTTGCTGGCGGCGTCGTACAGTTCGGGGTCGAACGCGACCCGGTAGCCCGCCTCCGTGAGTGCTTCGAGGGCGCCAGTGGCGTGAACGTTCTCCTCCACAGTGTTCAGGCCCGGCGGCAGTTCGTACCAGCGGTATAGAGGGGGTTGTTGGTGCTCGACGAAACCGTGCGCCTTCAGCAGTTCCTGCGCCTTCTCGGGCAGTGGTTCCTGGTCATCGCCACCGTCGGCGATCACCGGGCCGCGCCAGCGGCGGAAGATCTCGATGTGGCACGGCTCTCCATCTCGGCCTATATGCATGGGATGTGCCTTTCTCATTCGGGATGCCCTGGCCTGCGGAGCCAGTCGAACAGCGCGGGGTAGCGCTGCGGGCGGGCTGTGGTGCCACAGGCCCACGCCGTTCACAGCAGGGCCTGGGCCTGTGGGGGCAGGAGGCATCGGTCATCGTCGGGAAAGTGGCCGCGCTGGTCGGGCCAGAGCGCTTGCCAGACCGGCGGGGTGGTCCTGTAGATGGCGTAGATGATGCCGAGGTCTTCCGGACGGCTGACAGGGCGCAGCCGGATCGCGAGGCCCTCTTGCAGGACTCCGCTGATCTCCAGTCCGTCAGCAGCGGCGGAATCACAGTCGGCGAGCGCAGTGGTGAGGGTGTTGAGCAGGGCGTGTGATGTCTCAGCGCGCAGCCCGGAGAGCGCGAGCTCGTAGTCGCGGTCCGGGCGCGTGTGAAGGCCGACGGTGTAGGCGAAAGGAGGGGCTCCGGTGTCCGGGTCGCCTCCCACGTACTGCACCGCGTGGCCGTGGTGGGCGATGATCCCTTCCACTCGGCGGAGGTACGGGTCGATGTTGGTCATGATCCTTTCCTTTGGTGAAGCAGGGTGTCAGTGCTGGCGCAGCAGCATCAGTCGGCGGTGCGTCTGGGATTTCAGTTCGTCGTCGGTGCCTTCCAGCAGACGCAGTCCGCGGGCGGCGGGCTTGTTGCCCTTCAGGCCGGAAGCGGCGCTGGGACGGATGTCCGCGTAGTGGTCCAGGTACTCGGTCACAGCGCGCTCGGCGGCGTAGGCGGTGTGGCCGGTGCGCTGCGTTTCGCCCTCGAACAGGCCGTGGAGCCGGTCTCGTCGGGCCTCGCGGTTGCGTGCCGAGCGCGGGCCCGTGGCGTCCTGCGGCGGCCACAGGCTGTCGATCATCTGGTTGAACTCGTCGATCGCGATATCCGTGCGGGCCAGTGCCGTCTCCTCGGCTGCCCATTGGTCGTAGTAATTCAGCGACAGGCCGAGAGTGCGGCGGGCCTCTTTGACGCGGTCGGTGGCGTTGCGGGTGTGCCGGATCTTCCAGCGAGTGATCGCATCCCTGACGGCGAAGCGCTCCGTGTTCTCACAGGTCGGGCGCCAGGGGGTGACCACGACCTGGTAGGGGGAGTGCCCGTCGTGGCTGTTGATCGCCACGATGAACGGCTCGATCCGGTCGTTGATGCCCTCGGCATCGACGGTCACGTGCTGGGGCAGGCGCATGGAGACGAAGACCTTCTTGCCTCCCCGCAGGGCCCCGGCCGTCTCCCAGATGACGCCGGAGTCGGCCACCAACTCCTGAAGGAACTCGAAGGCACCCCGGTTTTGAATGACCTCATAGCCTTTGCCAACGACACCCAGGGAGGCGCCGGTGTCGGTGCGTACGGTGTGGAACAGCTCATGGTCCACACGAAACTCGCCGTTCCAGAGATAGGTGGCGGGGGCCGTTGTGACGCCGTAGTCAATGCCGCCCAGTTCCAGGACCTTGTCGATGTCGCTGATGCCTCCGGGGACGACGTTGCCCAGGGAGTGCCATGCCGGAGCGGAGGTGTACAAGGCGGCTGTGCCGCGGGTGAGGTCGAGGCCGTGCTGGGGGACGCCGCGGGCGCTGAGGATCTCTCCGGCGTCCCAGCCGGAGAGCACTCGGTAGCGGCCATCGGGCAGGCGTTCTACCGTCCCGGCGGCGAGGCGGTCTTGGAGAGCGCGTTCCCAGTCGCGAGCGTCCTCCAACTGACCAGTGCGTTCGGCAGCGAACGCTTCGTTGACGTCAGTGGACATGCGTGCTCCCTTTCTCTGACAGGTGGTAGATCGGATGGCAGCCGGTGCGGCCAAGGGCGGCAGCGGCTGCCAGACGCAGGCAGGTGACACTGCGGGTAGAGAGAGGGCCCTCTCCTGGGAGAGGGAGATCAGGAGAGGGCCCGAGCCCGCCCCGTGGCGCGGGCGGGGCGGGACCGGCGGCGGGGAATGCAGACGAAGCCGCCGCCGGAGCTTGATCAAACGGAGAAGTTCCCCGGCCCGGCACGCCACTACTGCCCCCTTGGGAAAGGTCAGGAGCTCGGGTGCCGGAAGTGGCAGGCGGCTGGTCCCTCCGTGTAAATACGGGGTTGGACAGGCCCCGAATACCGACCTTGTGGTGGTGTTCTCGGGTGGGCTAGGCGGGTGGGTGATCAGGCGAACGGGGCCGTCACCCGCTCCCGGGCAGTGGTTTCACTGGGTCCCCGTCTCCTCCCGGCCGCCACCGCGGGAGCCTCCCGAACAGTCTCGTTCCCCGGCTGGTGGGCGGGGCGTCACTGGCCCCAGGAGCACGCACACGCGGGCGGTCGCGGTGAACGGGGCGCCGGATGAGGACCCTGCGGGATGGTGATGACCTGGTCTACAGCGGATTGACGCCACCGAAGATCCGGACTTCGAGTTCCTGGTTCTCATCGAGCAGGACGGCCGGCAGGTCCTTCACGCCCTCGCGCTGGGCACGGGCCAGCCGGTGCCATCCGTCGATGATCAGTGTGGCTCCGTCGGCTTCGCGGATCCTGACCAGGATCAGGGGGCGTTCCAGATCGGCCTGCGGGACGTGGTTTTCGTTCAGTCGGATGGCGCCGAGTAGGCGGAACCACGGCTGGGGGTCCAGGCGGCAGATGGGAAGTGTTCGTGCGATCTGCTGGGCCTTGGTGACGTCCCACCGGAAGGCCAGGAATTGGAAGTACTCGCCTCCCTCATCATCGCTGCGCATCGTGCCCTTCTTCTCAGATGACATGGCACAGCTCGGTGTCAGCGGGCGGGGGCAGGCCCCGGAAGATGGCCGCGACGCGCAGCAGTGCGGTGCGGCCCTGGTGACCAAAGAACTCCTCGTCCATCACGTCCGTGCCCCCCAGGGCTTCGATGACCGGGCCGAAGTAGTCGAACAGCTTGTGCGCTGCCGCCCAGTAGGCCACTTCCTGATCGCTCGCCTGCACGGTGATCACGACGGGCAGGAGATCAGGTGACGTGGTCTCGCCGTCGGAGCCGATCGCCGTCTCCCAATCCGCGACGATCGTGAAATGCTCGCGCTGCTCCCTGGCCAGCTCCTGCACCAGGTCGGCTGCGTCGGCCGCCAGGCCGTCATGGAGCCGGTTGACCTGATCCTCGTTGTATCCAGCCTTGACCGAATGGTCGGCCGCCAGCATGGCGTCGCGAGCTTGTTCGTAGGTCTCGACGCGGTCGTTGATCTTTTTGGTGGTGTTCATACCCTGCTCCTGGTTGGCGTGGTAATCGGTACAGCCCCGTCGTCGGCTGGGCATCCGTCGGGGCAAGCCGTCGCCCAACGGCGGGGCTTGCTTCGGGTGGGGCTGGGCCTCAGCGTTCGGGCCCCTCGGTCTGTGTGGGCCCGTGGTGCCAGGCCGCGCTTCGGCGCTCCTCCAGCAACTGCCGCATCTCTTCCTCAGAGAGCGGCTCGATACGGCAGCGGTCGCTCGCGACGTACCACTCCGCCGTACTGCCGAGGGGGCTGGCGAGACATACAGCCGCGATGCGACGGTCCCGGTATTCGATCTCGCGGACGTGGTAGCCGACCCGGACCTCGCCCGTCTGGTCGGTCACCTTGACGATTTCTGCTGGGAGGATGTCGGGGTGTACCCAGGGCTTGTCCGCCATTTCGCCTCCTTCCTTTCTTGTACACCACGTCTCCCGGACGGCTTTGAAGACGGTCCCACTGAGGGGGAATTCGGCGATCTCGCCTGTGTTCTTGCGGATGTGGGCCTTGTCGCTGATGGCGATGAGCTGACCACCCCATACCGGCCGACCGTCGAAAAGCGCGACCAGATGTAGCCCCATGAAAGACAGCAGGTCCAGCGCATCCGGGTATTCGAGGTAGGTGACGTTCACGGTCACGATTACTCCCCGGAACTTCGTCAACCGTCATCAGCGCAGTCCTGCGGTTTTGAGGACACGCTCTGCCATGTCCAGGGCAACGCCCGGGTCGTCCCATCCGGGCCCTTGCGTGGTCACCAGCAGGGCCAAGTCCACGAGTTGGCCATCAAGTCCGTTGGGGGTCAGCCGTACGCACAGTCCGGAGGCGTAGGCGAGGTATAAGGTCCAGCCATCCCGAGTGAAGCGGACGCCATCGTGTTCGGCGTCGGCCACGTCCGTCAGCAGCATCCGGGGAACGGCCGGTTCGGGCATGCGATACCACGTGGTCCCGCCGACGGAGAGGTCCACGTGGTAAGTGCCGGAACCCGCGGCCAAGACTCGCGCGTCGACGAGCGTGCCCGGGAGGCTGGCCTGAGGAGTGCCGCCCCAAGTCACTGGGTACCGCCAGCCGTCTTGGTGCCACACCGTGACCCCGTTCGGCCGGTGCTCCCCTACTGCGGTCGCCCCGGCCAGCAGTGCATTGACCTGCTCCGGCGCAAGGTGACGGAGCTCGGCGTCACCGTCGAAGGGAAAGATATAGGTGAAGCAGTCACTCCCATCGCCGTGATGAAGCCACGTGATCTTGTTGCCCTCGATGCGATAGAAGCCCGTCCTGGGCCACTCGGTGCGCCCGGTGTTCGGAAAGCCATTGATGGCATAGCGGATGCTCCTCGGTCCGATGGACCTGATGGTCCGTGGACCTGACAGGTGGGGGTGCTTATGGTTGACGCACTGGAATGTCGTGCAGTTTTGGGCACGGCGCTTGAACTCGGCAAGACTCAACGACATATCCACCTCCGTTTCTGGGCACGAAAAAGCGGCTCCCAACTGGCGAGCCGCTGAAAAATGTTGAAGAATTACAGAGATCGGGCGTCGCTACCCGGAAATAGCTCTTGGGAATCCGGCCCGTCTCAAGGGTGGCCTAATGAACCGGAACGATGATGCCTTCGCCGTCTCTGCCGAACGCGGCGGCATTCACCAACAGCGGCGGGATCCACTTGACTTTCTTGAGACTCTTCCGGGGCCCGAAGAGAAAGGTGTGAGGGTGGCCCCGGCGCACGTGGGGGATCACCTTCCAGCCCCTTCGAATGGCTGTCCGCCGTAGCCTGTCGACCTTCTCATGGAACTGTCGGATCGCCGGGCCCAGTCGCCAGCCGACGCGGTGTACCTGGGCTGCCCTCCCCCGGCGTATTCCAAGGCGCTGCGCACGCCGCGGTGGCGCTGGAACCTTCTCCAAGTCCGGTTTATCGCAGCAGACGTAGAGCAGGTGCGAGACCACGATCAGGGTGAGGCGTGCCATGTATTCACGCAGCGCGCTGTCCTGCGGGCCCATCTCCCCGCCGAGGACGTGGATCACGGGCGCCTCGTCCATCATCTTCCGCGCGGTCGTGTTCTCCGCTTTGGTGGGGGCAAACAGCTCGACCGTCTGGCGCTCCAGTACTGAGCCGTGCTCGTCGAGGACATCCACCACGGCGATGACCGCATACGGGACCCCGTCGTGCTTGTCGATGTCAACGGTGCTCACCACCTCGGCCAGGGAGGGGCGGAGCATGAGCACGAATCCGCGCATCGCTGTCAGCCGGCCGAACTGGTCTTGGGACATGATCGGCTTCCGGAACAGGAACAGCGGGTTCGGGTGGGGTAGGCGGCGGAGCACCTCTCCGGGGAACTCAGAGTCGAGTTCCATGTCCACCAGGCTCTCGGACAGCGACGAGTCGAAGTCGTACACCACTCGCGTCTCTCGCCACATACGCGTGGCCGCAACCATCCCGGCCGCCGCGAGCAGGTGGTCATCGATGCTGTCACCGCGCGGTGCTGGGACCCGGTCGAGATCCGCTTCCCTGCCCTGGATCGACTGCACCAGCGGCACGGCGTCGGCGTGCCTCAGGAACTTCAGGCGCGGAGTTTCGATGGCGTCTGCCAGCGCCTCCGCAAGCGCGGCGCCGGACATCAGCTCCGGCTGCTTCGACGCGCGGCTCATTCCCGTGCTCGCTTCTCGACAGAGTCGATGCGGACGCGCAGAGGCTTCCTGTCGGGATGCTGCACCGACGTGACCAGAAGGAACCCGGTCGCATAGCCCTCAGAGCCGTATCCGACGTCGCGCTGCTCGAACGCTATGACCTCGAATTCACGGCCGGTCTCGGGCATCCACACCAGGTCGCCCAGGCTGATGCCGCACGCTGCCGTCCAGATATCGGCCGCGTAGTAGCCCAGGGCCTCGTCTCCGATGTGCCACGGCGTGTCATACAAGCCCTCGCAGCCGGGCGGCCCGATGTGGTTGCAGCTGCTGTCCAGGATTGCAGCGAGGGCCTCGGCGGCAACGATGTAGATCGTGTAGACCGCTTTCGTGCCTGTCCTCAGTGCTGTTGCATCCTCGGACTCGAAGTCGTCGATCGAGTAGCGGGCCTCCATGGTGGCGTGTGGCTTTCCTATCCCCTGGCGGACGATTCGGATCTTGGGTGGCGCCATGTATGTCCTCCTTTCGAATGGCGACGTACGGCACCCTCGACAGGTATGCGTGCCGGAGCCTGTTCATCTCGGCGCACGACTCGCGGGCGTCGACCATGTGGATCCAGCCCACATCCGACAGCCGCAACGCAGGTTGTACCAGCCGCTCTTGTCACCGATCCGGTCGACCAGTGCGGGTTCTTCGAGCACTGGGACCGGCCAGCGGCTGGTCTGCTGCTCATACGCGCTCAACAGCGAAGTCAGTACACAATTGGTGTTCCGATCGGATTTTCCTGGTCCGGAGTGGTTGCGGCGGGACTCGAACCCGCGACCGCATCGGCTTATAAGACCGGCGCTCTACCAACTGAGCTACGCAACCCGAGTGTGCGGGCGCGCTCCGCCAGGGCGGGCGAAGCGCGGCCCTGAGAGCGGCCAGGCCCAGGGCCGGAGGCCTGGCCGCTGGTCTGGAAATTGAGGAGGCGGCAGTCGGGCGGCTGATTCACAGCCCGGTGTCGATCCTCGACTGCAAGGGCCTGAGCGGAGAGAGGCGGCTATCAGGCGCCAAGCGCCTGAAGCGCGCCATAGTCGGCGTGGCCGAGCGGAAACGTCGCCACCAGCCGGACAGGCCAGAGGGTCTCTTGGAACGGGGCATGGTTGGCGAACCGACCATCGTGGTGAGGCGCACTCTGCCGACCCCGATAGACCTCCAATTCACCAGAATCGAAGTTCACGAGGTAGCCCCACTCGGCGAAGCACACAGCGAAAGCCGTGGCATCCGCAATGTATCCACAGGTGAGAATGGTTAGCGGATCCCCTTGTGTCTTCCACAGCAGTTCATCCCACGTCGGCCCCTCCCGGCCGATGTGCTCAAGATCGTCGGTGTACGGCTTCAACCGCTCGATCTCCTCTGCGGTCGGTACGTCGTCATCGGTCACAACGCGCAATTCACGCGCCATCCTTCGGGCTGTCCCAAGTTCTGCGCGCTCTGCCCATGCCATAACGACGGTTCCGAGCCCAGCGGGAGCGCTGTCGTGCTGGTTGTATGCGATCTTCTTCTGTCCATCGACCACGAAGCCGAGAAAACCACGGGTACTCAATGAGTTACCTCCAGCGTCAGAAGGGAAGGGGCCGAGGACATCAGGGCATTAGATGTTTCAGGACCCGCCTGAAACGAATCTGCCCAGACAGTGTGCGCTCAATGATTTCGACCTGCGCGAATGATTCGTACCTACATACGGCCCTGAGATGCGCTCAATTACCGATCACGCTCGAAACTAATTCAGGCGTCATGAACGAGCATGCCTGCGGCAGCCGATCTGGCACGAGACGTTCCGGTACCCGTAGGGATGCTGTAGCCGTCGGCACTCACGGCGAGGTACAGGTGCGTGTCCCCGTCTCGGGCGTTTTAAGACGCACGCTCTGCCACTGAGCTACGGGCCCCAGCATGTGCCGGATACAGCAGCAGTCCTGCGGCCTTCAAAGGCACGCGTACCGGTACCTGCGATGCGTTCGGTGTGGACAACCCAGGTGACGGACTGCACGATGCTCGGCAGCTCACCGAGCCGCAGCGCGGCTTCGCGGTAGCAGTGGGCCAGCAGTGCG
This sequence comes from Streptomyces sp. NPDC059455, assembly GCF_042750115.1. Taxonomy (NCBI): domain Bacteria; kingdom Bacillati; phylum Actinomycetota; class Actinomycetes; order Kitasatosporales; family Streptomycetaceae; genus Streptomyces; species Streptomyces sp. NPDC059455. The sequence continues at coordinate 71,466 of NZ_JBHYVB010000022.1, read as the reverse complement.
TACCGGCCGGCGCTGCCCAGACCTCGGTCGCGATTCCCATACGTTTCTCCCACCGCGACATCGTGAGCATGCCTGTCTATTACGACTGCATCGGGATCAGAAGGGTCGGCGATACAGCGGAAAAACATTCCTGTCTTCCGCTCCATGGGCAGCACTTCCGCAGGGTCCGCGCCAGCCATGATCTTGGCGACCTTGGTCAGGGCATCTTGAAAGTGACCGACGGGCCTACCGGTCTCATATGCTTGGCGAGCTAAGCGGCAGTTCTCCGACCACGATTTATTTGCGGACAGCGCGGCGATCACACCAGCGCCAGTACGTGCGTCCCCGTCCGTGATCAGCGAGGCCAGTTCATTCGCGACGTGGTACCACGTTCGTCCGCGCTGCATCTGCTCTGGAGTGGCAGCCCGCCATACGGAGATGATGTTGCCAATGTAATGCTCACGTGTCTCGCCAGATGCTTTGATGGAGATCACGGCGCGCCTCCCTCCGAGAATAGGTATCGCGAGAACGACCAGGAGCTTGCCGCTCACCCAAATACGACGTCCAAAAGTTCCCGATTACCGATCTTGAGTCGGCAACCTCCGACATGATTGGCAATCAGCTCTCCCCTTCCCGGAACGGGCAGTTCGAGGAATGGGCGGGATCCCGGTCGAACTCATCTGGGTAGCTTCCGGGCAGCATCCCGTTGTCCAGCAGAGGTGCGGGCCCTTGGCTCAGGAAGGTCCCGAGGTCTGCCAAGCTGCGAACTTCGGCGAGCGGCACCATGGCATCGCAGATTGGACATGGCCCCAGCAGGAAAAACGGTTCGTCGTCGTAGAGCGGATCGCGGTAGGAGAACGTGTAGACCTGCTGTTCATCGTCCGGGTCGCTCGCATGGAGAGTGAGCGGTGCAAGAGGCAGCTCAAGGGAATTCCAGCTTCGGTTCGGCTGCACATACGCCGGATCGATTCCCAGCAACGCCGCCAGGCGGGCGGCGGCCTTCGCGATGTTAGCCGCCTTGCTGTCGGGTATCAGTGGATGGGTCGAATGCCGCCGCAGTTGTTCGTGGGCGGATGCGGCACGGCTAGCGATACTCATGGCAAAATACCTCGAACATTGTTTGTTGTGCGCCGAAGGGTGCATAGCAACGGACCGCTACCGGAGGTATAGGTAGCGGTCCGCGAGATGACTATGGACTCCCGGAGGGATAGCCGACGTTCGGGGAATCCAGGCCCTGCGTATGGGCCTGCCTGACGCGTGTATGGACGTACGGCGCGTTCGTTCGCGCGCCTGGACAGACTCGGGTCGGCGTGCTCGTCGCTGTTCCGTCATGCTTGGCCGACATCACTCATTGTGGTTCGGCGATCGGGATCGTCACACGCTGGTAGTGCTCATGGCGAGTTCCTGGAGCATCGGCTCTGCCTCGTTGTCCGCTTCGAGTTCAAGGTCGGTTGCGAGCTGCTCGACCGCTTCCTCAACGGCACGGCGCATCGCAGCGAGCCCTCCGGCCTCGTGTGCGTAAGAAAGAAGATCGGAGACGATATCCCCGACGAGGAGGGGGGCCAAGTCGGTGTCGAGGCGTGCCCAGCCGTCCTCGCCCGCGAAGTAATCACGCTCGTCCAGCCACTGAAGCGTGGTGAGGAGGTGGGACAGTCCCCGTTCCGGGGAGGTCGACTTGAGAACGTTGTCCTGGGTGATGAAAGGGGGCTTCAGAAGCGGCCCGGTGTGCCTCATAGCGGTACTCCTTTGAAACATGTCATCAGGGGAAGGAGTTCCTAGCCAGCAATCGAGTGAGAGCGGCTGCGCTCTCGGGTGCTGGTCGTTCCAGTGGTAACCACTGTCCACAAGCGGGAAGCCCGGAGTGTGAGTTCAGTTGCGGCCACATGGTCAGCGCTCAGGTCCGACTACGGTGACGGTGAAGTCCCGGGGCTCCTCCCCACTCTGGTCTTGGGACGGTTCCTACTGCGACGCGTCGAATTGAGTCAGCGTCTTCCGAACGCGGTCGCTGCGATCACGCTGCTTTGTCCAGCGGAAGAAGCTTGACGTCATCTACGTCGCGTTCGTTAACGGCCACGTAGCCGTTGCTTCCGTCAATCGGCAGGTCGTCCAGCCATAGATCTTCGTGCTCGGCCACGTGGCCCGTGAGAGCCTCGATGTCATCGGCGACATCGGCTGGGACTTCAAGGGTGATCGGGAAGTCGTAGGTCGCCACCTCGGTTACGGTCAGCTCGACCCTGATCTTGGTCAGCTCCCCCGACTCCGCTATCTCCTCCATCCCCTCGTTGTTCATGGTCTTGCTCGTCTCCTCTCAGGTCGTGAATGCCGGGGGCGCCGCCCGACGTGACGGCGCCCCCGGTGTAGCCCCGCACCCCTCAGGGGAGAGTGGAGGAGGTGCGGGAGTCCTTGGGCGACTCAGTGCGCGACGAAGACATCGTTGTCCCCGACGTTGATCTGCATGGGGACCGTCTCCTTTTCGGTCAGCAGCTCGGGGGCAGTTTCATCGAGGTGCACAGACACCCGTAGTGAAGCGCTGCAAGGGTCCACGTAGGCAAAGACCTGAGCCCCGCCGACTTGGATCGATGGGAGAGTGGTCGGGTCCTCCGAATCTGCTGGCCAGAAAAACGCGTTCAGGTTGGCTTCGGTCGCGAAGTCCCTGCTGATTGCGGTCATTACTTCTCCCTTCTGGGAACGAGTCGGGGCGTGTGGCTCTCCGATGTCTGAGTGCCGTGGTCACAGGTGGCTCACCTTGTTGAACACCTTGGCCCGCTGCTGCGAGGACCAGTCGCCGGTGAGCCGTACGGATGTTTCGGTGACCTTCGTGTCGCCTTCGTATAGGTCCTCGTACTGGCCGTGGAGCCCCGCGTGCTCGGGTACGGCGTCGCCGATCGGATAGGCGGACGGGTCGGTCACGCCGGTCCGGTCGATTCTGTCGACGGCCCAAGCGATCACGTCGTCCTCCCACCATTCGGCGTCGCACCCGTCGTACGCCTCGCACACCGTGGACGGCGATTCGATGAGTCTGCTCTCCCCCTCCATCCACTCACCGCCGTATCGCCCGCCGGTCGGGGGGACGCCCGTCGGGGTGCGGTAGCTCACGACGCTGGGGGTGATTTCGATCGCGTAGCTCATGATCACGCCGCGTCCTGCCGGTCGCGGCTGTATTGCTTGCGCTCCAGATACTGCGGGCTGTAGATCGCGGCCTCACCGGAGTTGACTGGCACACGCCGCGACAGCACGTCATCGATGCGCGCCACGATGTCCGAGGCCCCGTCCAGTGCACCGGCACCGTCACGCATGAGGGATCGCGTGAGTTCCTCAGCCGGGGTGGCCACTGCCAGGTCGGGCGGGATGCCGCGGGCAGGCGCCTGACGGCGCTGTGTAGCCCTCTCTCGGGCCTCCTGCCGCTCTTCCTGTGCCGCGATGGCCAGCGGGCCCTCCGCGGACTCGCGCAGGGCATACAGCAGAGCCTGGTGGCCCGAGGTGGTCCGCGAGTACTTCACGTTCGGGATAACAACGGCCCCACAGCGCAAAACCCACGCGATCGGGGTCCGGTAGCTGAGGACGGTGAACATGACTTCGGCAGCGTCCTCGATGTACTGATCGCGCCAGCGGGGCGGAAGCCGGTTGCCGAACGGTAAGTGGTACCCGTCAACGGCACGGAAGGCGCCGTAGGTGTCGAACGGTTCGTGGCGGGCCAGTGCCTCTCGCGTGGCCCATGAGTGCGTGGCAAACTTCTTCACAGGTCCTGTCCTCTCCAACGATGCGGGACTGTGAGGGCCACCAAGGCGCCAGGCGACGCGTTCGGTACGCGAACGCCACGGGGCGGCATCCCCGAGAGCGACGCTTGGCGGCCCTCGCTTGTCGGGCGGATGGTCAGAGCCGGCGGCCTCCCTGGCTTGGCCGGGACCGTCGGCGTCCTGGTTTCATGAGCGGGAAGTGGCTGAGGCACAAGGGCTGATCATTTGCCGTTGACGGCATGGCATTCCCGCCCGCTGTAGCGGAACGCCCCGAGCACCCATGGCTACGCGTCGTGCCGGTGGCGGGGGCGGTGTTGCACCGGTCGACCCTCGTACGGAGCGAGCGAGCAGACAATCACGGCCCCCGCTCTCTGAGCTTTGAGCAGCCTGGCGGTATAGCTCATGGGTCACGCACTCCTCAGAGGTACGGGGCCCCGGTCCAGGCTGTCCGGACAGTGGACTAGCTGGCTCGTGACCTCGGAAATGCGCTGCGGTGTGATCCCCCTGCACATGATCAGTCCTCCCCATGCTGATCGCCGTCCCACCCCTCGGGGAGGGAGTCTTGCGAACTGCAAGGCCCAAAAGGCGCACCCTCGACAGAGGATGCGCCTTCCGTGACCCGCCGGTCACAGCGTCATCTCTGCACCTGCGGCCAGGTCGAAGATCGCCAGTTGCTCTCGCTCCTTTCCAGCTAAGATCGCGGCCTGCTGATCGGGGATGATCTCGACCGGGTCGATGTAGATCACTCCGTCGGACAGCCACCCGCCCAGACCGTTCGCGGCCCCGTACCGTGCCGTAACGCTGCGGATTAAGTCCGCGAATGCGTCGAACGGCGCGGTGGCGGGGATGGTGTGCTGCGTCGGGGTGAGGCTCACCGCGTACCCGTCGGCGGGCACGTAGGCGCTCCCGTCCGTACGGGCCATGATCGTGAACCCGCCGTTCAGGAACAGGTCGTCGTACAGGGATTCCACGGCAGGCGTGGTCAGGGTGTCCATGATCAGTCCTCTCCATGCTGATCACGGTCCCGCCCGGCATGGCGGGAGTCTTGCGGGCTGCAAGACCACGGGAGGCGCGTGTCCCGGCATGGACGCGCGCCCCTGTGGTCCAGCGGTTCAGCCGTCAGCGTGTACGCCGAGCGCGGCCAGCAGTCCGGCCCATTCCGCGTTGCCGTATTCGGCCACCAGCCAGGCGATGATTCCGCCCAGCGTCAACAGCACAGTCTGGGAGGCCACGACGTACAGGCCCCGCAGGAGACGGTGCTTATCGGCGTACCAGTGGACATCGATCGCCACTGAGCAGCCGAACAGGCGGGGGTGGTACTCCCGGTGGATGCGTCCGAGCTTCGGGTGAGGCCGCGTAACGTGCACGCGGTGCCCATCGGTCGCATGGTCGATGACCCTCTCGAAGCGCCACACCTGGCCAGCGGTGGGACCCGACACCATGTGAATCATGGAACCCGGCTCGACCACGGAGGCGGTGGCATCGTTGATGAGCTGCATGATCCCTCTCCTTGATCATGTGCCTGCAACGGACGGGCGGCGGCACCCCGTTCGGGCGGGGTGCCGCACCCATGCCACGCGGCAGACGTGCTCACCTGCGCGCCCAAAAGATGATCTGACAAACGACCGCTACCGCCAGAGCGCACCAGGTGATCAGGTACAAAGCTCGGTCGGACATCACGCGATCCCGAACTGAAGATCATCCATCAGGTCGGGTTTGTCGCTACGGGCGGCCCAGCGGCGCATACCCGTCGCCCGATGCGGATGGAACGGCGCCCAGTTGGTCGGCTGCACCCGCAGGAATTCCCTGGCCTCGTGCTCCTCGATGGACATGATGGCTTCAAGGAGCGCGGCGTACAGGTCTTCGTCGGTGTAGTCGTTGACCACCAGCGGGAATTCCGCGTAGGTGGTGATCTCCTGCGGGTACCCGGTCTCCGCCTGATCCCGGTTGCTGTTGCGCGCGGGGTAGTTCACGCGGACAACGATCGTGCTCTCGAACCGCTTCGTGTGATCGCGGGCGGTGAACGTCCAGCCCGGCTTGTAGATCACATCTTCCACTAACTCGATCGCGCTTGCAGTTTCCATGATCCCTCTCCAACGGGTCATGAGGGCTCCGGCATGAGCACCCCAGTCAGCGCACGTACGGGACGTGCGCTCAAGTGGGACTCAGTCGGATGTGTCGTCAGCCCGGCCCTTCCATCGGGCCATCAGAGACCTGACGCCGACGAAACCTGTCACAGCCAGACCGGTGACGATTGCAGGCCACGCAGTTGTCACAGCCCCTCCCACGCACCACGGTGCCGAGCCGCCACGCGGGCCGCCGCACGGCTGTTGGTGTGCTGAACGAAGACACCACGGCCGTTGACCACGCCCCAGGAACCCTCCTTCGAGTCCCAGTCGACGTCGTACATCTCGCGGTCGCGTGCAGCCATGATCAGCTGGCGCACTGTAGAACTGTTCGGGTTGACCGCATTCCGCATAGAAGGTGCCATGATCCCTCTCCAATCGATCAGGCAAGCGGCTTCGGCACAGAATCTCTGAGAGCTCTGCAACCACCGGGACGCTACGTCTTTCCGTGCATTCCGCACTGTGGCGAACCGGGCAGGTGCGACTCTGTGAGGCACGATGTGCTCTCACATAAATACGTCGCCCAAAACCGCCCGATTACCGATCAAGTGAGAACTTGAGCGAAGTCTTTCACATTCACACAGGTAGCCATAAAGGGGAATTAGAACTCCTTCATGGCGTCACCGTTGGGTTCTCACATAAATACGGGTTCCGGAGGCCCCCGTATACCGATCTTGCGGGGATTTCTCGAAGATCTTTTCGGCACGACTGGTTGCGGCAGGGCTGTTTGCAGCTCACACTGCACCCCACTGCGACTAATGCCCATGGATCCCTGTCGTGATCACGCGTCCCAGTTGCGGTACTCGCTACGATGCACGTAGATCGTTTTGAGTTGACGCAAATCGATCAGGTCGCCAGCGTCGTTGTACACCCACTCAGTGACATCAATCCTGGTGCACGTAACGCCTTCCAGAGTTTCGTACGTATAGACGATCCTCATGATCGACCCTTCTGCTCTGATCAATTCAGGTGCCGCAGTCACAGCGGCGGCATCTGGGTTTCAGAAGCGAGGGACACGCATTGCGCCATATCGGCGCCATGGCGCCCTCATTCAGATACGTCTCACAGAGCCTCCCGAATACCGATCACTGAAGAATCCGTCCAGACTCATCCCGAAACCACGACTGGGAACGACAGGCCACAGCGTATGCAAAACGGTTCACCGTGAAGCTACGGCACGGACCTGCCCATCGGACATCGCGGAACGGCATGACACCCTCGACCACCGCCAACGCGCGCTCTCATGCCAAATACAGCCAGCCGAACCCCGAATACGAGCCATGGCATGCGCGGAGGCCCCGAACCCTACGGTTCGGGGCCGGGAACGCGCCGACCGCTCCTAGTCGTCCTTCTGTGGGCGTGTGCTGCGATAGATGAGCTCATCCCGCGCAGTGTCGAGGGACGCGGACAGCTCACGCCATTCCTTGGCGCCAGCATCCCGCGCACGCTGAACCTTGGACGATGAATTGAGCGGGCCACCGTACATCTCTTGCGCTGTTTTGCCTATGACACCGGCTCGCCCGAGATCATCCGCATTGCTCGCGTGCCGCAGCATACGCCGTAGCGTCGGGTACTCATTCCCATCCCCCCAAGCGGAGCGGAAGATCGTTTCGCTGTTGCTCGAGAGGTAGGGGGTAACTGCGAGTGTGGTCAGCTTGTCCGCGTGTGGGATCCCGCGTGTGACCTGTTTCCCCGGTGTGGCGTCGTCTTCTTCGGGCTTGACGTCCATCCGGTACCCGTTCCGTGCAGCAGCATCGCGCACCGCCCAGTAGTGGAGGGTCTTGCGGGTGACGATGATCGTTTCGCCGTCTCGGCGAACGTACTGCCACGCACAAGGTTCACGGGAGTCGATCCAGACGGCTGAGACCTCGCATGTCGCGACGATCTCACCCAGCCGCTTCGCGAAGATCAACACAGCATCCTGCGTGACGTCGTCACTCACGTCGTCTGTCCCATGCAGCGCATAGTCGCTGCGTACCACCGTCGCGCTCCCGTCCATCCGCTTCCGTGAGCGTGTGGAGTCGACCGTCCGGCAGTACCCGCGTGCAGTCCTTTGCAGCTCCGCGAAATCTGCTGGCATCACGCGTTTCATGTCCTCTGCTGTGACTTCGCCGCGCTGCCGGTCACCCGGGGTTCCCCTGTTCGATTGTTGTTTGAGCACGATCGTCTCCGATCGTTCGCGACACGTACATGGTGTACTGCGTCTCGGTAATTCCATTCTCTCGCAATTCACCCTTTACACAAGCCCCAATGCCACCCTTTTCGAATTCTCCACAAACCCCTCGACCATCAAACCACAGCAGCCAATCGCCGGAATTCCAGCGAATCGGGGTCGCGGGGAATCAGCAACAGAAGAACCCAAGACAAATGACACCCAAAACAGAACACCGAAAACGCAAATAATCACCACCACGCAATTCCAGGAAATACTTATTTTGCCACCATCCCACGGTCACCCCCACCCGTCTCCCTCAGTACCCCTGGGTATCGAGTTGCGGGTAGCACTGGTAGGGGCCACAGCGCCCCGACCTGCGCCAAGGCAAGCCGAGGGGGCTACCGATCTAGAAGGAAGGGGGATTGGAAGTCCGATTGGCGGGCAGACTGGAAACCAGATCGGCAACTCGAAACCAGCAAATCAGGGCAGGGCTGACTCACTGTGTGGGAAAATATTCAGCAAGCGAACCGGGCCCATCTTCCATATCTTTCGCCCGGTATCTGATTGCACTATTCGCTTGAGGAGGAAGGCCTCGCGAAGAAGAGTAATTCGTCGCTCAGGGGAGGGGCAGAAAGCGCGGGCCGGGTAGGGCCGAGGAGGGTGGCCAGGGCTGCCTTCGGGGACAGCAGCTGCGCCATCGGTTTGGAAAGGGCGAAGGCGCCGTAAAAGGCTGCTGCGGCCGCGGGACGGTCGCTCGCAGTCTTGACGAGCCGGTCCACGTAGCGCTGCATGAGGCGCGCCGCCATGGTGGGGGGTGCGCCGATGGCTTGGGGGTAGAGCACGTCCTGGCTGGTTGCTGTCGTCCACGCGCCGTCGGTGGTGCCTGCGATGGTTCGCTGGATGCGGCGGGCGGCTCCAGAACGCATGCCGTGCCGTGCCAGTCCATGGTGGAGTGCAGCTGCGCTGCGGGCGGCGACGGACATGCCGTGGCCATAGATCGGGTTGTAAGTGGCGACGGCATCGCCGAGGACGATGAATCCGTCCGGCCAGTGGGGAAGCCGTTCGAAGTGCCGTCGACGGTTTGCAGTGCTATGGGAGCCGTAAACGGGGCTGTCAGGGCGTGCACGGGCGATCAGGTCGCCGACGATGGGGTGGCGCACGCCGCGTGCGAAGTCGACGAAGCGGGATGCCTCGGTGGGAGGCTCACCGCCCCGGGTGCCGGAGAGAGTGACCAGCCATCGGCGGTTTTCGATGGGGATGAGGGTGGCAGATTGTCCGGGGCGCGCCGCTAGGTGGTCGGCCTGGACGTTGATGAGGGGGAAGTCGGTCGGCGTCCCTTTCGGGGCTTGGAAGATCCTGGTTGCGTAGGTGAGGCCGGAGTCGACCGTCTCTTCGGCTGGTGCGGTGAGTCCGAGATTGGCCAGCCACGAGCTGGCCTGTGACGTGCGGCCGGTGGCGTCGACGATGAAGTCGGCCTCGAGTTCCGTCTCCTGGCCGCTCTGCTCGTCGCGTACTCGTACGCCGGTGACGCGAGCGGGGCTACCGAGGAGTGCTACGGCCTGGGCGGGAGGAGCCATAGTGATCCGGTCGTTGGCGAGTACCTCTTTGCGTACCACCCAGTCGAGGAGGTCGCGGCTACAGATGATGATGAATTGCATCCGCGGGCCGCGTCGCAGCCACCCTTGAGCGGTCAGGGAGACCAGGCCGCTGGGTACTCCGATCTGTCGGGCGCCGGCCACGGTCCATCGTCGGATGGTGCCGGGTAGGAGTGATTCGATGGCACGGGCGCCTCCTGACCACATCAGATGAGCGTGACGGGCCTGCGGGACTCCTCTGCGGGTTCCTGGGCCGTCGGGCAGGTGATAGCGCTCGACGATGGTGACCTTGTCCATGTGGCTGGACAGCGCCGCGGCGGCCAGTGTGCCGGCCAGCCCTCCGCCGAGGACGACAGCGTGTGCGGGTGTGCGCATGAGGCTGGTGTCTCCGTCCATAGCAGCAAACTCGTTATTCCTTCCGGGTCGGGTTGAGCGAACCTTCCTCTCTCGCCTTTCGGAGTTGGATGAGTACGTCGCGGACGACTGGAGAGTTCGCAAAGGCGCGCGAGACCTCCACCAGCCAGGCCAGTTCACCGATCCCATCGGCCCCGCCTTGTGGGTCGTCCGTCGCCGTGTCCGGTGGAAACTTGATGTGCTGCGCCTTGTCCTCGACGGCGGCCTTAATGCGAGCCGCTTCTACAACCGCGCGGAGTTCGGAGCCGGAAAGGCCGGCTTCTCTGCCGAGGCGCATGGCGAGGTCCTTGACCTGTGGGTCAACGGAGGAGCGCAGCGCGAGACGGCCATCGTTGATCTCTGCCAAGCGCCGGACGAGGCGCAGCTCGAAATTGCCCCGCGGGATGCGTCCTGTCGGCACGATGGCTGGGGTGGCCTGGCGCAGGGCGCTCCACAGCGGATACAGCGCTCGATAGGCGCCACGCCGGCTGACTCGGGTGCGCATGTGCGTCAGATGCTGGCCTCGTGACGGCAGTACGAGGCCGATAGCCATGCATACGGTGGCTGGTGCCGCAAACAGGGGAGCTACATGGGTGCTCAACCCGTCCCAGTCCGTGCCGTACCAACGGGCGATCACCGCGACGAGTTTGGCAAGGCTGAAGGTTAGGCCGCAACTTGCGCCAACGGCGTTTAACTTTAACCCGCGGCGCAGCCAGGGTCGGCCGGCCAGCGCGGCCCACTTCCAGCAGAGCCCCATCAAGGCAATGTCAGCGACGGCCAGGGCGATGAGGTATAGGAGAATGAATTCGCGGATGAAGACTGTGCTGGAGTAGTAAGTGTCGAAGTCCACGCGGCGCTCGATGGGTGCCTCTCCTGCTGCGAAGAGAGCGATCAGCACAGCGATCAGGATGGCGTACGCCACGGTCCACCGACGTGCGGCGCCCCGTGCACGATCCAAGGGGTGCAGCCAATAGGCGAGTGTGACACGGGCCGAGGCACTGAACGCGACGATGATCGCATATACGAACAGGGCGGCCAGATTAGACGTACCGGTGGTCCTGTTGATGAAAGCTATCGAGGCAGGAGCCGCGCTGAACATCGACATGGATGCGAGGGCAAGCATGATGCACACAGCTCGCCGCAATGGGTTATGCGGTGCTTGTCTCAGATCGCGGAGTTTGAAGCACAGCCCGAGCCAGCCGACTAACGAGCAGGTCCATAAAACGGCGTTCGGATTGCTCATTCTTCCCCCTCATCTGGGGCGTGTCCCAAGGAAGTTTCAAGCCGACGGACTACCTCTGCCGTTGCGGGCGATTCAGGCGCAGTCCAGATCTCGTTCGGCAACCAGCGGCTCACCTTGGCCATCAGCAACGAGGCGAAGAAGTCCGCCTCCTGCTCCGCCTCGCTGCTGCAATGAGTCCTGGAGGCAACGATGCGGGCCACTGTGTCGGGGTCCAACGAAGGGAACACCAAACGAGTGGAGGCGTCGCCGACCGCCAGCGTGGCCTCGTGATCCGCTTCCATATGCCAAAACTCATGGCAGGTGATGAGGAGTTGATGCCACGGACTGGTGTCTTTCTCGCAAAGTATGTAGTGGGCACTGTCTGTGGCCACCCATAAGCCGCTGACTGTGTCCGGGGGAAAAGAGACGAGCCGATGATGTACGGCTCGGCCGAGCCGCTGCCTCATGCGCCCACATAAGGCGGCCACCACCTGGTCAGGCTCCGCGGGGACAGGGAGGTCGAGATCCCGGACGAGCGCCTTACAACTACGGCGCATTGTCTTCAGGTCCATCGGATCACCGTGCCGCGGTTGGTTGGTCGTGTTCCAGACCACGATGAGCATCCACGCCCCCCGGCCTCGCCTGGTTCACATGCTCAGTCCTTCGTTTCAGGTGGCTTTGGCGGAGTCCCGTCAGTCTCCAGTACGTGCTCGACGATCTTTGTCACCGCCGCGAGGCCCTCGGGAGTCAACTCCAATGCCCGTAGGGCGAGTTGCCGTACACCCAGGTTGTGGGCGACCTTGGCGAGTTCGATCTCGGCGTCGGTCTGTGCTGCGGTGACCTCGTCGAGCAGGTAAGCCGTCGGGACACCGAAGAAACGCGCCAGAGCCGTGAGCAGTTCGGAGGAAGGCTTCTTCTTCGCTCCGGTCCTCAGCGCCGAGAGGTATGCACCTCCGACCCGGATGCTGGGGTTCGCCTGCTTGACGGCTTCGGCTACCTCACCATTGGTGTATGCGCGCCCCTTCGGACCATCCGGACGGATGCTGTCGAACAGGCGGTTCAGTTTCTCGGCCAGAGTCGCGCTCGGCTCGGCATCGGACATGGGGCCCTCACCTCCACCGCGTTGTGCCGGAGCTGTCTCGAACTCCCAGTTTTCAACCACTGGTTGACAGCCCTGGCGGATCAGAGTCTAGACTCACGCACCGCCACTCATCAACTACTGGTTGAACAATACATCCGGCCAGTCAACCTGCAATTGATCTATGTCATGCGCAGGAGCACCGAGGACTCACAGCGGGGCGCTCGGTCACCAGTCGATGACCGAGTCAGCCACGTTCACGCCGGCTGAGCACGGGGGACCAGCCAGAGCGCAATGCCAGACGGCCGACCCGACCAGGGGCCGCTGAAATCCAGCGAGAGCCGCCGTCCGTGAGTCCCAGCGCTCCCGCGCAGGGAGAAACCGATGATTGCCACCCCCCGACCACTCCCCCAGCCCCCTCCACCGCCGGACGGCTTACCCAGAGGTGACACGCAGCAGGAGCAACCTGCGCACAGAACTGAATCCCGCTGCCCGGCATGCCAGACCCCTTTGACCGACGAACTCACCGGCGTCCTGGACCGGCGCCGGTGGGACCACGACGCCTCGCAGGCACTGCTCCAAGCACGCCACAAGCCCTGGCCCCTGTCCTTGATCCTGGTCGATCTCGACCGTTTCAAGGACATCAACGACCTGTACGGGCACCCTGCCGGAGACGCCGTACTCCGCGCCGCGGCGACAGCGCTACGCCACCACAGCGGCGAACGAGGCATCGTCGGCCGCTACGGCGGGCACACCGGCGACGAGTTCCTCATTCTGCTGCCCGACACCAATCTGGAGGCCGCCCTGGCGGTCGCCCGGAGCATCCAGGTCCACATAAGCAGCCTGTCGGTACCTGCCATGACCAGTTGCGAGTCGGCCGTGACCATTACCGGATGGACCGTGTCCATGGGTGTGGCCGCCTGCACCGACCTGATCCCCGGCGACCTGTCCGAGCTGCTGCTGGAGTGCGACGTGGCATTGCGCGATGCCAAGCGCAGCGGAGGCAATCAGATCTGCATTGCCGGCTCGCAAGCCGCGGCGTCCCACCGCGAGCGTGATCCCAGGGTCGAGGAGGTGCACCAACTGGCCGACGGTGAGGTGTGCATTCCGCTCACCCGCTACCTGAAGGCAACCCCCTACGCCCCGCGTTCACTGGTGTTGTCGTCCGAGTCGGCTCACCGGCTTCACGCCGACCTCACCGCCGTACTCGACCAACTCGCCCATACAGAACAATGAACGGCATCCGCCAGTGGCTGCCCACGTGGATTCCGCGGGCAGGAAGACGTGAGGCCATTGCGACAGGCTTGTGGTGGGACGCGATTCGCACGTCAGCCGAAATTGGATACCAGGTGCTTGACGTCCTCCGCCACCAGATTCAATGTACACCGGGCCCGGTTATCGCAGACCTGGAAGGAAGAGAACCACACCTATACTTCCTGGTTCGGCGTTCCACAGCTCACCATTGGAGCGCACCGGGGAGTCGCGCACTCGGCAAAGGCTGGTTCGTCGTTGTCCCCAGCTATTCTCTCACCGCCCCTCCGGGCCCACACTGGACTGTCCCGCCCTGTCCTGATGAGCCGTGGTCGACCAGTCCCAGGTTCCTCTGCCTCGCCCTCCACCTGGTCAGCATGGGGACTCGGTCGTCCAAGGCGCCCCAACAGCAACCATTAGCGTGGAAGGCACGAATGTCCCGCAGCGAGCACCGCCGACGCCCAGAAACGAATAGCGCAGAGGTCACCTCAAGCACGGGCGCGAAGCCCAGAGACCACATATTCACCTTAAACCTGCGCCACGCCCTCCATATTCTCAACGGAGAGTGGATACCCGACGTCCTGGTGGCACTGGCAGAAGGCCCCAAACAGTACACCGGATTACTGAGCACCATCCGAGAAGAGACCCACGAAGACGGCTGGTCAGAGACTCGGCACCTCTATCTCCAAGAAAGTGTGTTGAACCGGACCCTAAGGCGCCTGGAGCGGGAGGAGCTCGTCGAGCGTCACCGCGAGCCCACATTTCCCTACCGTGCCCGCTACCAATTGACGTCGGCTGCCAACGAGTTGCTGACAGCTCTCACCCCGCTGACGGAGTGGCCCAAACATCATGCGGACCTTGTGAGTCGCGCCCAGCAAGCCGGTCACAGGGAACAGTAGTCAAGAAACAGTCGGATCGAATCTCGGACCGGCCGGCTGCACCTGACGGCCAACCCGGCGCTGCGGGCGAAGGCGGACAGCAGCCTGGAGAACGCGGCCCCGTATCGTCACGATGTATCAGTGCGAGATCACGGCGCTGACCTCGGGCACGGTAAGGGGCTAGGACCCGGAGCAGACCTCGCGGAAGCTAGCGGCGAACGGGAACCCCGACCTGAGCGACGCCCCCACCGCTCTGCATCCTGGTATTGATCAGCATGAACGCCAGGAGCGAGGGCCTACGACGGTCTGGGGCCAGTGAGGCGCAAGGTGGTGACACTCGCCACCAGCGCGCCAGCAAGGCGTACCGATAGAGGCAGCGTCCGCGTCAAACAGCTGGACGTCCCGTGTGGCCAGGCTTACCGCACGCCGTTCCCAAGCGGAACTTCCCCTCCACCCACACCGAGCATGACTCACACCAACCGCAGATCTCGCCCCGCGCCGCCCACATCCATTACCGAGCCCTCCGCCGCGAGACTGCCACTCGTCGCCTGGTTCTGGCCATAGGCGGAACTATCCCCGCAGGTGGCGGGGAGCAGACGTGCCGACGACCAGACTCTGGGTGTCCGCAGGGACCATCCACGCGAGTGCGGGGAGAACTCGAGACGTCGCAGGAAGCGCGTCACCCCTTCGGAGCCATCCCCGCGGGTACGGGGAGCAGGAGATGTCCGTGACGGGACACGGCACTGCCACGGGACCATCCCCGCGGGTACGGGGAGCAGGGTCTGTCGCATCTGGCAGACCGCCCCTTTGTGGGGCCATCCCCGCGGGTGCGGGGAGCAGGGCAGGATGTGCCCGAAGTTCGGCCCGGCCGTGGGGCCATCCCCGCGGGTGCGGGGAGCAGGACCGTATGGAGCCGGTGCCGGACCCGGAGACGGGGCCATCCCCGCGGGTGCGGGGAGCAGAGGAAGGCGAAAGTGCCATCGCTTGGTTCCTCGGGGCCATCCCCGCGGGTGCGGGGAGCAGACAACGAACGGAACCCTCATGCCTCTCAAGTTGGGGCCATCCCCGGGGGTGCGGGGAGCAGCACAGGGCGCCGCTGTCCACGAGTGTCGCGAGGGGGCCATCCCCGCGGGTGCGGGGAGCAGAGTTCCCAGTGGCCGTGAATGCTGGCGTGGTCGGGGCCATCCCCGCGGGTGCGGGGAGCAGGCCCGCCGGATGGCGACTTCGCGGTTCTCGCAGGGGCCATCCCCGCGGGTGCGGGGAGCAGGCTCCCTGACCTGCATGTCTATCTGCCAGCAGGCGGTTCGCAGAGCACTTTCCCAAATTCCGGCATGCCGGACATAAGTTTCCCATCTCTTCCGAGATTCGCGCCATGGTTGCTTGGCCGACCCGCCTTCCCTAAAGCCCAGACCTCGGCCACCAGGGCCACCAACCCCTTCCCGCTCGACACAGCCTTCCTACGGTCTATATTCGCGCAGTCCTCGCGAGCCCACAGCACCCGCCAGGTGCACATCGTCCACGTCACTCAGAGGGTGGTATGTGACATGATGCCGCGTTTGTTGTCGCTGGAACGTGTGGCACAGTCGTATCGGGGCTGAACGGGGAGTCCTGTCGTGCTGGAGTGTTCTTCGTGAGCGACCGCCAGCCCTACAAGAGCAACTTATCTGACGAGCGGTGGGCCCTGATCGAGCCCGTCATCGCCTCCTGGAAGGCCCGGCATCCCTCTGTCAGCGGTCACCAAGGCGCCTACGAGATGCGGGAGATCGTCAACGCCCTGCTCTACCAGTCCCGTACCGGCTGCCAGTGGGACTACCTCCCCCACGACCTGCCCCCGGTCGGAGCGGTGAAGTACTACTTCTACAAGTGGCGCGACGACGGCACCGACCAGACCATCCACGACCTGCTGCGCTGGCAGGTCCGCGAGAGCCGGGGGCGCTAGGCCGACCCGAGCCTGGTGGTGCTCGACACCCAGAGCCTGCACGCGGCCGTCGGGGTGCCCGCCGACACCACTGGAAGGGACGCGACAAAAGAGTCCCAGGCCGCAAGCGCGGCCTGGGAGTTGATGTTCTCGGTCTGGTGATCGCGGTGGTGGTGCTGGCCGCGTCCGCGCACGACAACGCCGCCGGCATCGCCTTGCCGGACAAGGTCGCCGCCGACACCGGCACGGTGCAGAAGGCCCTGGTGGACCAGGGGTTCAAGACCGCCGTCGTCGACCACGGGCAGAAGGTGGGCATCGACGTCGAAGTCGTCGAGCGCAACCCGGCAGCCAGCGGGTTCGTCCCGCAGTCCAAGAGGTGGGTGGTGGAGCAGGTGAACGGGATCATGATGCTGCACCGCAGGCTGGTACGGGACTACGAGCACCGGCCCGCCTCCGCCGAGTCGAGGGTGTACTGGGCCATAAGCGACGGGATGGCCCGGATGCTGACCGCGACCTCCACCCCCACCTGGCGCGGCGCATGAACGGCAGCGAGCTGACCTTGGGAGCGGTGCTGGCGCACCTGAAGGAGCAAGAGTGCGAGATCGCCGCGCAGGCCGAGGCCGCGCGGGGACGCATCGCGGAACTCTCCGCGCAATTGGAGGAGTTCGACCGGGTCGCCTAGGAGGTCCGCATCACCCGCAAGACCTGCTGGCGCTGCCTGATCCGTCCCCGCCGACGCCGCCGGCCGCGAAGCTGCCGGACCATCCGGCCTACCGGCAGATCATGGCGGTGTTCGCCGCGGCCGACGCCCCGCTGCGGGCACGGGCGGTCTGCGAGGCGATGGATCTGGAGATCGCGCCCAGCAACATCAACAACGTCCGGCTGAAGCTCAAGCGGCTGGTCGAACGCGGGATCCTGATCGAGCCCGAGCAGGGATTGTTCACCCAGCCACGGCCATAGCCACCCGGAGAGGCCACCACCAGCCCGACAGCCCCAGCGGCAAGCGCGAAACGGGCAGCACGTCACTTACCGCTCTCTCAGTGCTGCTGCGTCCGGTCGAGGTCTTCGCTTCGCATCCCTGAGCCCGAGTCACCACCCCCCGGCCGCGTTTGCGGATCAGGTGAAGTCGACGCCCGTTTCGCTTATCCTGACCGACACGTTGTGCCAGGCCGCGGGAGACATGTGAGGGTTGAGGAACTGGCAGTCGTACCCGGTGTCCTCGCCCACCTTCACGACCTTGAACGCCGGCATCCGGTCGCAGCGCAGCTCCCAGCCGGGCTCGTGGTAGCCGTCCCAGAACCGGCTGTACACGGCCTCGGACTTCAGCACCGTCGTCCCGTGGGCGCTGACGCCGTACTCGACAAGAAAGTCGCTCTCCCGGTACGTGGAGGGGACGGAGATGGTCCAGTGGACGTTCACCCCGTCGTATTTAACGGTGCACTCCGTCTTCTTCCCTGCCGCCAATTGCACACCGCCGTCGGCGCACCACGCGCTCGTCCGGCCCTTGAACTGGGTCATGAGCAGCGTCTTCTGGCGGAGTGAGTACAGCACCTTCTCGGTCGCCGAGGCGCCCAGACCGGGGTCGGGCGGCAGGAGCTTCTCCGCCTGGTCGAGGCCGGAGACGAAGCCCTGGTACGTCTTCGTGACCCTGACCGGCAGTGCCTGGCCGGACGGTGAGGGGCTCCCCGTGGGGGTGAGGGTGGGGAAGGGGAAGGACGAGGCGCTCGGGCTCGGGACCGGTGCGGAGGCGGAGTCCTTGCCGCCGTCCTCGCCGGAGGAGGAACCGGAACAGCCGCTCATCACCGCCGCAGCGATCACGCACAGGGAAAGTCGTGCCCAGACAAGGTCCATGGGACTACTGATACCAGCTTCGCCCGGCAGGGGGGCCACGAGTCGAAACCGCAACGGGCTTGTGGGTCAGGCGTGCTGAACGCCTCCGTGCGGTTGCGGCAGGGAAGACGGCCGGCGCGTGCGCGGACGTGCTACTGCTTGGCGACTGCGACCGGGGAAGATGACCGTATGCCGCAGTTCAGCACACCCCAGGTGCGATTCCACCGCTCGGCCATAGCCACCCGGAGAGGCCACCACCAGCCCGACAGCCCCAGCGGCAAGCGCGAAACGGGCAGCACGTCACTTACCGCTCTCTCAGAACCCAACCGGCTCCTGGACCACCCAGCAAGCCCGCAAATACCTCACGGACCTCAGCGACGACGCCGAGACAATCAGATTCCACACTCCTCGCACCTCCCACTACGACGCTCAGGCGCGTGAACAGAGCTATGGCCTCCGGCAACATCAGCCGCGCCAAGAGGGTCAAATTCAGTGGGTTTCAGCGGGTTTGGACCGTCCATGAGCACAGCGCCTAGCGAAGTTGCTCGTCGACAGACTCATCCCGTACCAGCATGACGATCTCCGGTGCTCCCATGGTCAGGACGCCACGCACAAGCCGCCAGTCACCGGCGTGTACTCGGTGGACCCCAGTTGGTCCTACCACGGGGATAGTCGGCAGAAGGAACGCGTCGGCGAAGTAACTCGCACAGTGACACTGTTTCTTGGCTGGGTCTTTCTCCCAGCTCAGCCAGTGTGCTGGTGAGTAGAGCAAGGGTGCGTGCGACAGCATCACGCTGGCCGAGGTGTGCCTGAAGACGGGCGATGTCCTGGTACAGGGTCTCGTTGTAGCGGTCGAGTGTGCGGGCATGTTCCAGGAGGATGAGGGCCTGCTCCGGGTCGGTGTCGTCGATGGTGTGGGCCAGGGCGCCGAAGGCGTCGAGTACGTCGCGGCGCAGGGCTTCGCGAGGGGCCTCGATCCATTCAGCGGTCAGGTCTTCGGCGAGGTCGCCTCGGTAGAGATCGCCGAGGCGCTCCACCGAGGCCAGGCGGTGCTGGTTGGTGTGGCCAGGGCCGGTGGCGTCGAGAACGTCGTGCAGCTCCCACAGGTCGACGCTGACCCGGTCACGATCAAGGGTGTAGGGGCCGTCCGTGCGGACGATCACCTCGGCCAGTGCCTCTTGGGTCGCGGTGCGCAGTGCGCGGCGTAGTTGGCTCAGTGTGGCGTGGAGAGCGTTGTACGGGCGGTCGGCGGGGGCGTCCGGCCACAGCGACGCGGTGAGTGTCTCGCGACGTGCTCCGTTGCGCTGGAGGGCGAGGAAGGCCAGGACTTCGCGCTGGCGGGGTGCGAGAGCGCTGGTGATGTCTTGGTGGTGGTCACCGTGGTGATGGATCACTTGGAGATTGCCGAGGAGGTTGATCGTCAGTGCGCTGTCGGCCGGTGTGATGTCACGAGCAGGCCGGGGGTGGCGTGGTTTCCCCTCGACAAGGTCTCGCGGGTTCTCCCGTGGCGGCCCTCCGCCTGGAGGATCGCTCGTCTCGGTGGCGTTCTGTGGTGCTGCGGGTGTGGCGGCCGGTGGTTGTCGAGCATGTGTGTCGGGTGTCGAGGACGCGTCGCTGCTGGGTGCGGGCAATGACGTTGGTGGTGGCGGGGTATCGAGGAGTTCGGCGCTGTCGATGCTCGGTGGGTTGGGGTTGCTTTCCGACGATGAGGTGCCGCGGTCGGGTGGCTTCGGACTCGACGGTCTGTTGCCCTCTGGCGAGGCGGTGGTTGTCTCGTCGTGGGGTGAGTCGCGGTTGTGCGGTGGGGTTATGGCAGGGGTTTCGCGGGGCGAAGGGTCTGCTTCGGCTTCGCTGAGCAAGTTCATAAGGGCTTGGCTGTCGGGAGGTGGGAGGGTGAACAGCCTTGCGTTTGTGAGGGTGTTGGCCCATCGTGTGCTGGTGGCGGCGACAGTGCCGTCTGTACGGACGTGAGCGGTTGCTCCGGGGCGCCACTGTCCGATGAGTACACCTGACAGGCCGAGGCTTGATCCGTTGTCGAGGATGGCTTGCATCCGTCTCTGGGCATGCGGGACGGGTGTGGCGACCAGTATGAGTTCGTTGGCGTTCGAAGTGTTCGTCGTCGTGTCGGCGTCTCCTCGAGCCCGGGTGAGGAGTTCGGATTCGAGTGTGTCCAGGGCGGTGTCCAGGTCGTCGACGATGTGCAGTCGGCTGAGTCGCGGCTGGCGGTTGTCGTTCTCGCCGACCAGGAGGTGGACGTCGTGGGAGGGGATGAGGATGTCCGGGGGCGGCTGAGGTCCATGTCGTTCGGCGAGCAGGGTGATGATCAGAGCGCGGAGAGCGTCGAGTGCGCCGGGGCCGACCAGGCCGAGGCCTTGAGCGCGGGCCAGGTCCAGGACGAGCGCTCGGCCGTCTTTCACCGCGATAGGCCGTTCTGGCCTTGGCAGCGCCGCCAGGGCAGGGCGTCCGATCGGAGCCGTTCGATGAGTTGGGTCCGCGGACGCCTCGGACGTGACGTCGGCGGTGTCTGCGTCGGAGACGGAGGAGAGGTGGTCCTGGTCGTTGGCGAGGCGGAGTGCGCGGACGACAGGCGTGACGGTGAGGTCCTCGCGCTCGCCGCTGCCGGCACGGTAATGCATACGACGGCGCCACCGAACCGACAACCAGGCGGCGGAGATCAAGGCGGCCAGGCCCAGGCTCACGAACGCCCCCGTGGGCAAGGAGATGCCCGTACCGGGGCCGCTGTGGTGCGCTCGGTCGTCGGGGGCGTGGGAGGAACCTTGCTGTGTGGAAGGAGCGGGCTGGGTGCTCGGTGACTCCGGCGCGGTGGGGTGAGGGGCCGGAGGGAGTTTCGGGCTGCCGGGGATGGGTTGACCGTCGTGCCCGGGGCGAGGGTGCCGGGGTGTGTCGGGAAGATGGAGGATCCAGCCGGGCCGGATGAGACCTGGCGTGGTCAGGGCTCGGCCGTCTGGCTGCGTACGGCCCTCGTTGAGGGCATAGATCTTCGGCCAGAGGCGCCCATCGCCCAGTTCCCGCTCCGCGATGCGCCACAAGCTGTCATAGACGCCATCGTGTGGCGGGCGTACCACGGCCCTGCCCGGCGCTGCTCGCTGGTTCTCTGCTGCCTCGCTCGATACCGGTTGTGTGGGGACTGTCGGGCTGGTGGCGGTCGCGGTGTGGTCAACCACGGTAGTGGCGTGGGTGGGAATGCTCTGAGGGGTGGCTCTGCTGGTCGCCAGGGCCAGGAGAATCGTTCCTACGAGCGCGGTGGCCAGAGTGTGCACGAGGCCCGCCGGGCGTATCTCGGGCCACGCGGCGGTGCGCACGCTGTCGACAGTGGTGCGGGCGACGTCGAGGACGAAGACGGCCCATGTGGGCCAGAGCAGGCACGCCAGGATGTTGAGCAGCAGCGAGTCGCTCAACGGTGTGAGCAGGAGGTCTTGGATCTCGGTCCAGGTAGGCAGGTGGTCCGGCAGTGGCCAGCCGGCGAAGCACACCAGGCCCCAGGGGATGCCGACTGCAAGGACCATGAGAAGGAGTGCGGCCAACAGGGCACGGGCCACGGGACCGAACCGGCGCAGCCGCTGGTGGTGAGCATCATGGACCATATGGGGGTCTCTTAGGGTTCGGGGGTGCTGAGGCCGTGGCGGGGTCGGGCGGTGCCGGAGCTGGTGACGGTCAGTTCTTCGATGCCGGCCGCTTGGAGCAGTTGTGTGGGTTGTCGCACGGTGACGGCGACGGTCACCATCTGCTCAGTGGCCGTCACGGTGCCCGTGTCGTTAGTGGCGGCGAGGTAGCGGCGGGCCAACGCGCGGGCCTGATCGGGTTCGAGTCGTACTGTGCCGTTGGCCCGGTAGGCGCTCAGGTCGATTGCCTGAGCTCCCGCGCGGGCGGCTTCCTGCGCTTCGCCCAGAGCGCGGATCTTCGCAGCGAGCGCCAAGCCGCCGTCGACGGCCAGACCGGCGAACAGCACGACGAGTGCCGTGATGACGACGACGAACACCGTGATCTGTCCCCGGTCATCGGCCAGGTCACGTAGCCGGGAGACGGGGCCATCGGGGTTCACGGGCTCTCCTGTACGGAGTGGGGAGATGTTTCCGATGTGCCGCGAGCCGTTCTGCCGCGGTAGACGTCGACCGGGGCGGTGAAGCGGGCCTGGAGCACCGTCGTTCCGGGAAGTTGGAGGAGCGCGAGATCGTGCAGGTCTACCGTGCAGGCGACGGTGACGGTCACCGTCGAGCCGGGTAGCAGATTGCCGCGGGTGTTCACAGCGAGGGGCTGACAGGTGATCCCGGCCTGGTCCAGTGCCGCAGCGGCTGTGGAGCGGGCCTGGCGGGTGGCGGTGGCCGGACTGCGCGCCTGGCTTGCGGCGCGGGTGGCTTGGTGGGCCACGTCCTCAAGGCGCAGGCGTGCGTCGGGTAGCCGCGAGCAGTAGACGAGGAACCACACTGCCAGGAGCAGGACCGGGATGAGCAGGACGAGCTCGGCTGTGGCTGATCCCCGGTCTCCATGGTGGGCGGCAATCAGTCCACGCCGGTGCTGTGACGAAGGGCAACGTACGAAGGGGTGGTTCATGGCGCGGCCTGGTCGCCGGGCTGGAACCTCTCCAACGGCCCGGCCGATTCCGCGTGAACCGGCAGATGCAGGAAGGGCACGACACTTGTTCCGGTTCCCTCCACGCGCACCGAGGCACTGTCGGCGTCCCGGGTCACGCTGACCTTGACGCTGCGCAGCGGACCGCGGCCGAGCTGGTCCAGGACGTGTTGGGCGTCGGTTCTGCCGGACTGGGCGGTGCCGTCTTCCATGCGGGTGGCGGACAGGGCGTGCGAGGCGGTGGCCTGCGCCGTGTGGGTGGCGTGCGCCCACACGGTGACCTGCCCGATCACCAAGACAAGGGTGAATAACAGCGGGAGGACGAGCACGATCTCGGTAGTCACCGCCCCGCGGTCATCTCGGGTCCGCTCCAGCAGTCGGCGCCGTTCCGGGAAGCGGCGGCTTGGTAGGAGGTCAACCGGATCGGGCAAGCGGAGGGCCGCGATTACTGTCATGTTCGTGACCTACTTGAAGCGTATGTTGCGGGCGGCGTCCACGATCTCCGGACCGATCAGCGCGCCGACGGACAGGGCGAGTGCGGAGAGGAGCGCGATCCAGATCACGGTCTCCGAGGTGTACCCGCGGTCGTCGCGGGCCAGAGTGCGCAGCCGGGCTGCGAGGCGCGTCGTGATCGAGGTTGGCGGCGTAGGCACGGCAGGCTCCTTCTCGGCGTCGGGCTGGGTTCACAGCGAGCTGGTGACATTGGTCAAGGCGGGGTAGAAAACGAAGACGATGAAGCCGACCGCCATGAGCGCCGCCGGCAGCGTCATCCGTTCGGTGGCCGCGTTCGCCGCGGCCTCGGCATCACTGCCTCCTTGGTGGCGTAGCGCGGCGGCTTTGGCGGCGAGTGAGGCCCGGACCTTGGCTCCTTCGGTGCCGGCCAGGGAGAGTGCGGCGGCGAGTTCGGACAGCTCGTTGATCTCCAGTTCGTCGCCGAGTTGTCCCAGGGTCTGCCATGGGGAGGTGCGGGTGAGTCGGGCGAGGTCCAGTGCGCGGCTCAGCTGTTGGAAGGCCCAGCCGTGTCCTGCCCCGGCTGCGTCGGTGAGCGCTCCGTCGACGCCGGAGCCGCCGGCGAGCAGGAGGTGGACGAGGTTCAGGAAGGCTCCGAGCGCGTGGCGGAAGGCAGTCCTGCGTTTGGCGGCTTCGGAGCGCACCATGGCGTCCGGCAGGAGGAAGCCCCCCACCGCCAATGCCAGCGCCCCGGCCAGAGGCATCGTCCACGGCAGTGGACGGTCGCCGAGGGCCAGCAGCAGCTCGATCAGCGTGGGCAGCAGCAGGCCGGTCAGCGCCAGGGCCGCCTTTTCGGCGAGGTGGACCTCGGCCGAGCGCTCGGTGATCGCGAGATCCCTGCTGAGTGCGCTCTGGGGCAGTCCCAGAATTCGCATGACCTCGACGAAGGGGCGCCCCAAGCGCTGTGCCCACCCGCCGTCACCGGTACGGACGACGATCGGGGGCGGGTCGGGTTCGGTACGCAGGCGGGTGACGAGTGCGTCCAGGGGCGGGCGGGGCGGGATGAGCCACACCCACAGTGCCCACAACCCCGCACCCACACCGGCGGAGAGCAAGATCAGCACAGTCACCGGCTGGCCCCCTGGTGCTCGCCGACGATGTCGCCCCATGGTCCTGGTCCCGTGAGGAATCGTTCAGGCTCCTCGATCCGGGCCATCCGGCGCAGCCAGGCGAATCCGACGGTGAAGATCGCCCCGATCAGCAGCAGCATCAGCTGCCCGGTGGCGGAGTCGTACGGGCTGAGGAATTCCGAGTTGAGTAGAACCATGCCCCCGGCGAAGACCAGGGTGGTGGCCACCACCACGCGGACGGTGGTGCGCATCCGGGCGCGGCTGGCGTCTACCCGCTGGCGCATCCGGACCTGCGCGCGGGCAGTCGAGGCCAACTCGCCCAGCAAAGACGTGAGTTGCCGCGCCTGGTGCTGTGAGGCCAGCATGAGGGCGGCGATCACCAGATCGGCGGTCGGATCGTCCAGGTCCGCCTGCAACCGTCGCAGCGCGACGGTCAGGCGTTCTCCGCCGGCAAGCCGGGCGGACAGACTCAGCACGTGGGGGCGGATGGCCTTCGGCGCGGTGTGAGCGGTGGCCATGATGGTCTGCTCCAGGCCAGCCGCGGCGGCGAGGGTGTCGCGGAGCATCTCGGTCCACCCGGCGATGCCCTCGATCCGGGTGGTCTGCTGCTGATCGGCCCTGGTCGCCTCCAGGATGCGCGGCACGCTCCAGGTGGCCATCACCGCCAGCAACGCCCCGACCACCCAGCCGGTGACGCTCCCCGCCAGTACGCCGACCGCGACGGCCGCGGCCATCCACCACCGCGTCCGCGCTGGCTGCCGCGCCGAGCGACGTGAGCGTCGGCGCTCCGTTCGGGCACCGGTCGGGAGACTGCCGCGCCAGACACCAACCAGCACGATCAGGCCGGTGGCCACTCCGAGTCCGCACAGGCCCAGCAGGGCGACGTAGCCGTTCATGACCGCCACACCCCCTCCGGGCGCTTGAACAGCCCTGCCTCGAACCCGGCGGCGGCAAGGTCTTCCTCCGTCTCGGCGCGCAGCGGTGCCCCGGGCACCGCTCGACCATCCGGACCAGGTCGGAAGACTTCGTTGGACACGACCTGCTTGTCATCGGCGTCGACCACTTCCCTCACCGACGCGACGACCCGGCCTCCGCCACGCCCGGTATCCAGGTGGACCACGAAGTGAAGGGCGGAGGCGAGGAGGAGGTTCGTGGCCTCCAGTGGGAGCTTCTCTGGGCCCTGGACGGCGTAGGCAGCCAGTTTGGTGAAGGCCCCGCGGCTGGTGGATGCGTGGAGGGTGGCCATGGAGCCGTCATTGCCCTGGCTCATCGCGTTGCACATCGGGATCACCTCAGGTCCGCGGACCTCGCCGACGATGACGCGGTCCGGAGACATCCGCAGCGCCCATCGCACCAGTTCCGCTTGGGTGATGGCTCCTTGGCCCTCGACGTTGGCCTCGCGTGCCTGCATCGCCACCACGTCCGGATGCTTCTGGCTGTCGGCGTCCAGTCCGAGCTCGAAAGTGTCCTCGATCGTGATCAGCCGCTCCCACCAAGGGATTTCGCCGGCCAGAGCCCGCAGCATGGTGGTCTTCCCCATCACCGTCCCGCCAGTGATCAACACGTTCTTCCGCGCGCGGACCACGGCGCGGAGGAACGATGCCAATGTCTGGTCGACCGTCCCCAGGTCGCACAGCTCGGCGAGCGTGGCCTTCTCCAAGCGGTGTCGTCGGATCGACAGGGACGGGCGAGGGGTGACCGCCATCACGGCGAAGGCCCGCTCCCCGCCGGGCAAATGGAAACTGACCCCCGGCGTCCCCCGGTCGAAACGCCGTTCCTCCGCTCCGGAGCGTGCGGCCAGATCGCGGATGAACTCGATGAGCTCCGTGTCCGACCCGGTAACAGCGGGCAGCTGCTCGCGGCGGCCGTCGGCGTAGCGGACGAAGACCCGGTCGCCGGTGACGTTGATGTTCTCGATCTCCGGGTTGCGCAGCAGCGGCTCCAGCCCGGCCAGACCGAAGACCTCGTCCATTACCTGGGCCATGATCTGCTGTTCGGTCTCCGGCGGTACCACGGTGCCACCGCGGCTCAACTGGATGCGGGTGTGTTCCTCGGCTGCCTCGGCCAGGATCATCTCCGCCTGCCTGCGACGCTCGCTCGACGGGACCTCCCGACGACCCGCTTCCTCATCAGCCCGGATGCGCTCGGACAGTCGTGCAGCCAGCTCCCGGCGCAATGTGCGTCGCAGATTTTCCACAGGAGAATCCACAGGCACTCCGGCGCCGACCAGATCGGCCGGCCCAGGAAGTCTCACCCCCGGTTCCCGGTGCCGTTCCCTCCCCTGGTCCTGCTGCCCTTGCCCTCCTCGGGGAGGCCAGGCAGCCTGCTCACCGCCCGGTTGCGTCATCGGAGCGCACCTCCTTGGGCGAAGACACCGGAGCTCTCACCCGCCGCGTGGACGGGCTGAACCGCGCTATCGCGGCGAACCGGGGCAGACGACGTCCGCCCCAGGCGGTGGGCTCGGAACGGGCGTGGGAGGACACCAGCGCGGCAATGTCGACGATGGCCTGCCCCAGAGCGGAACGCGTCGGCGTCGCACGCCGGCCAGGCAGCCCGCCGCACGCCGCGGCGCCCTTCGCGTCCTCCGGGATACGCGCCAGAACCTCGATCCCCAGCGCCCCGGAGACCTCCGCCGTCGAGCAGCCATCGCCGACGAGCACCAAACAGGGGCGCCGCGACCAACAAGCCGCCTCCTCAAGCCTCACCGCGACATGAGCCAGAGCGTCGTCATGCGCCCGAGCCAGGAGCAGCATCACGTCGGCCGCCTGTACGACGGCCATGGCCGGGGAATCGGGGTCAAGACGCCCGCAGTCGGCGATCACCGCGGTGTCGGGCCTGTCGGCCGACCGGCGCAGTACCGACGCTTGGGCATCGCTGATCTCCCCCAGCGCCGCTCGCGCCTGTGCGGCGCCCGCGGGTCCGGCCACCACCGAGAGCCCGCCGGGGAGCCATTGGGTGTGCTGCCACACCAGGCCCGGCTGCGAAGAGCGGCGGGCCGCGACGGCCAGACTCACCAGCCCCGGTGACAGCTCCAGGCGGAATCGGGCCAGCAGATCGCCTCCGGCAGGATCGCACTCCACCACCACCGGCCGCTCCCCGGTCGGCCATCGGGCCCCCAGCGCCACGCACGTGGTCGTCACCCCAGGCGAACCCTTCAGACTGCACAGGGCCACCAGGGTCACAGCGTTTCCCCGCGCACCAGCAGCACACTGATGCTGTCCGGCGGCGAAGCCGCCACCTCGCGCGCCTCGTCCTCGCCCAGTTGCAAGGACACCACGGCCGTCTCCCCACGCTCCCTGCCCCACGCCGCGACCACCGTCGCGTACCACACGGGGGACGACGGCTTCGGTAATGGAGCCTCCGTGGAATCCCCCGCAGGCTCCGGCACCTGCACCACCGCAACCCGGCTCCCCCGCTCCAGCCCCGCAGGAAACCGCCCCTCCTTCACCCCCACGGCAACCACGGCCTTCCCCCGCGGTGGGACCTGCGGCTCGCCCAGCACCGACTCCGTCAGCAACGTCCCCTTGGGCATCGTGTAAGCCGCCGGACGCCCGACGATCCGGTCGGTCAACCCGGCGGAGATCGCTGCCAGCCCACTGCCACGGGCCAGGCTCACTTCCCGTAGGTCCCGCTCCATCAGCGTCTGCCCCACCGTGACCGGGTGCGCCAACGCCAGCACCGTCTGCCGGTGCCCAAGGTTCAAGGCCACCACTACGCCGCCCGCCGAACAGCCCAGTACCAAAAGCACTCCCAGCGGCAGATACGACACCCGGCGTCGCCACCGACCACCGACCAGCCGAGACGGTTCCTCGCTCGCCCCAGGGCGCCGCCGTCCAGAGTCGTTGCCCTCTGGGAACGGGGCTTGAGGAGGAAGATACGTTCGCGTACTCATCACAACCGCCTCCTGGCATGGGATATTCGGCACCGAGCCGCACAGCCCGGTGATCACAAACAGATGTGGGTGTTATCGCCCTCCTCCATCGGCAGGAGGAGAGCAGGCTCATTCGTCGTCGGTGTTGACTGCCTGGCTTTCCGCAACGCGGAAAGCAGCAGCCGAAGTCGTTGTCAGGCCCGGGAAGACGCCCGATTGGCCGGCTCCGGACCAGGTCACCAACCAGTGCACCGTCGCCGACACCCGATACGCGTCATCCGGCTGCCCAGCTGAAGACGAACGGTAGGTATAACCGCAATCCGGCGACGGCCTCTTCGGGTTCGGCCGCGCCTTGGACGCCTCGCTCGGACGGTACGACGTACCAGGGCCATGGCAGACTTTCGAACCGCCATCGCCCATCGACCAGACCACCGATGTCGGCCGCGCCACCGCGGTCACCGACACCCCCGGCACCGACGCCGTCGCCGACGCCTTCCGCCACGCGCCGCGCTCCAACCACAGCCACGTCGGCAAGGTCACCAGTTGCTGCTCCGCCGGGCTCGCCTTGATCTCCGGCGAGGGCAGCCGGAGCTGACCGCGGGCCTGCTCCGCCAACGCGGCCGGAGATACCCGAGGGCCGCCATCGTCCTGTGGTCCCTCGGGAATCCACACCGGAGGCCGGTAGAGCGCGTCACGTGTACCGCCCGCATCGCACTTGTAGACGTACCAGGCCCCGTCTTCACCGGGCTTCGGTCCGGCCACCGGCCCAACCACCGGGAGCTGGGCCTGGGCGTGGAACACCGCTGACTGAGCCGTAGGGACACCGCCAATGAGGGACCCCTGGTAGGAGACCGATTGAGCGTCCGCGAGCGGCTTGTAGTCACTGCGCCGGTAGGAGCAATCAGCCCGATTGAAGTCAGGATTGGAGCTCTCCTGATCCTCCCTGCGACGGCTGCCGCCGCTATCGCCTCCGCCTCCCCGTTCAGGCGATTCGCCACCCCCTCTACGATCCGGGCTCTCCTTCTGCGGGCCCTTCCCCGCGCCCAAGTCGCATCCGGGGTGCGGGTTCTGTGTGCAGTCCACAGAACCCCACGAATCATCCGACCAAGCGGGGACCGCGCCCGCCATCACTGCCACCAGCGACAGCCCCGCCACGACCGCTCCTCGCTTTAACACGAGCCGATCCCCTCGACGGCAAAGCGCGTCACCTTCCACTTACCATCCGACTGCTGCTTGACCTCGGCCGTAATCGACCGGTGTCCGCCAGGCTCATTGTCGGCGAGCTTGCCGTTATCGACCCGATACTTCAACCAGTGCGTAGAGTCCCCGCAGTCGGAGATCAGCACCGTATTCGGATCCTTCGACGGATCCACCGACGTCACCTTCGGGTGGTTTTTCGGCCTTCCCTTGTAAACGAATCCGTTGAGGTGGTCGGCATACATACCTCGCGAGATCGTCGACAGCGCATCTCCGGTGGCATACCTCGACAGCGTCGGGGACCGCCAGTCCGACGTCTCTCCCGCCTCCGCCATGTCCCGCCACATGCCTACGTATGCTGCTACTGCTTGCTGACGCGCCGCCCCCACCGCAGACAGGGAAGACGGCGAGACTGGCGCCCTTGAACTCGATGCATCACCCGCACCCGCGCCGGAGGCGCCTCCACGGCCAGTTGGCCCATCTGAATTGCACGCCGCTACGACAAACATTACGGAAGCGCCAAGGACCGCCCAAATGATCCGATGCCCGCACGACCTCCGTGATCCTTCTCTCCGCATAGCCATACCGCCTCAAGTACGGTTCTCGCCACGACCGAACAGATCCACGTCTATCGCGCCTCCTCGTTCCAACTGCAAGGTGCAGCCGAGCCTCCTCCGGGCCTAACTTCAAAGTCCGGATGACGATTCAGGCGTTTTAGCTGAATTAGTGAGCGCGTCGACCAAAAGGGAGATCGTCGCCAGCTCGTGCTGGTGTAGTCGGTCAACGCGGCACGGCGCGACTGTGGGAAGGAGCTGGCGGACGGCTCAAAGTTGACCGGGCTCGCGCGGCCACCGGGCTATTTGGTTGCTCGGCTGCCCATTACCCCTTAGCGTCGCGGCTTTGGTCCTACGGCCGTTGGGGGGCTGAGCGTGGCGTTGGTCATGGTGGCCGCGACGGTGTACGGCGTGGTGCAGTTGCTGGTTCTGGCCTCGCCTACGAGGTCGGTACGGGTGTCGACGGTGCTGCTGGCGATCGCGGTCGGTGTCTACGGCTGTGGTGTCGTGACAGCGTTGCTGGAGCTGGCGTACACGCGGAGCGTTGCGGATCTGACGGGTGAGCCGCTGGCGAAGGTCGTGGAGGTGGCCGGCTATACCGTCGATCCGGTCATCGAGGAGCTCATCAAGCTCGCACCGCTGTTGCTGGTCGCCTGGAACGTCCGGATCCGGCGCCAGTGGGGCATGACGGACTACGTGGTGCTCGGCGCGGCGCTGGGGGCGGGGTTCGGGCTGCTGGAGGCGGTGGCCCGGTTCGGGCTGGACGCGGACCGGGCGATCGCGCATCCCGCCGGCGGCTGGGCCATCCCCGACAGCCTTAGGGCGCCCTATATTCCGGGGCCCGAG
The DNA here is from genome assembly GCF_042750115.1 of Streptomyces sp. NPDC059455. Taxonomy (NCBI): domain Bacteria; kingdom Bacillati; phylum Actinomycetota; class Actinomycetes; order Kitasatosporales; family Streptomycetaceae; genus Streptomyces; species Streptomyces sp. NPDC059455. The sequence goes on along the minus strand of NZ_JBHYVB010000022.1, from coordinate 40,666 downwards.
CAGATCCTCTCCGCCTGGTTCCCCGCTCCCTCGGGCACGTTGGAGCTGGGGGATCTCAGCCCGGCCGCGGAGACCAGTCCCCATCTGGTGTATACGGCTCTGACCGCGCTGGGTGTGGGTGTGCTGCTGCGGGGTCGCGGATGGGTCCGTGCGCTGAGCTCGCTGCCGGTCGCGGCCGCCGTTTCGCATCACATGCTGACCAACTATGCCGCCGCGCGCCCCGCCGACCGGGATGCGCGGGCCTGGGCGGATGTCTTCGACGGAGTCCTGTGGACGGTTCCGCTGCTGTGCCTGGCCATCGCCGTGGCCGTCGACCTACGGCATATCCGGTGCGGCAAGCGGCTCGTGCCGGGCATCCTCCTCCGGGGCGAGCGGACCGGCCGGTCCGGTTTGGCGGCGCTGGCGGCGTACGGGGGATGGCGGGTGCCGTGGACGATGCTGATCGCGCTGCGCTTTGCCCGGATGCGGCGGTCGCTGGCTCTACGCCGCGGCTCGTCCTGCGTACCCCGGTGCCGAGGCCCTGCATCACAGCGTCGTCTGGGCTGCGGGGCAGATCGACGCCTCCGACAACGAACACGCCTGGCGGCACCTGGACTTCCGCGCCGTACGCGGAATGGCGGGCGCCGTGCGGGACCGGCGCCGTAAGTGGTTCGTCCTCATCTCCATCGGGCTCGCGGCCCCGGCGATTGTCTTCCTTTGTGCCGGCTCCTTCCCCGCCGCTGCCGCCCTCCAGGAGCGTTTCGGTTCGGGAAACGGCCCGTACGTCCTGATGGCTTTCGGTGTCGCCGGACTGCTGTGGATGGGCTGGCAGCTCATCGCGCTGCTGCGCACATGGCAGGCGACCCGCGCCGTGCCCCACGGGGAGCTGCTCGCGGTCGCCCGGCTCCGGGTCTGGACGGCGCTGGGCGGACTGACCACCGGAGCGGTGCTCTTATTGCGCCTCCGGGACGGTCTGGAGCCGGATGAACCGCTGATCCGGAACCTCCACCTGCTGGAGGCGCTCGACAATTTCCTCGCCTATCTCGGCTTCGCTCTCCTCCTGATGGCGCTGCTCGCCCTCTTGCCATCCGGCGGCGGGCTCGCTCTGGCGACCGCCGGAGCCGAAGCGGGCCTCGTCACCGTCCCGTCGGTCATTCACGCCGCGGCCTTCGGCACCTTGGGCATCGTCCTGATGTCGGCGAGCGCAGCCGGGCACGGGGGCGGGGGTTCTCCGGAGTCCGAGGGGTCCGGAAGCCCGGTTGAAACGTCAGGACAGGGCAGGGTGCGGCGCGGTAAGGAGTACGAGGACCACGTGCAGGAGAAGCTGGGCGGTCGCGGATCCTTCAGGGAAGGGGGACGCGAGTTCGACGGAGCTTACCCGGGAGACGACGGAGTCGAAGTATGGTACGAGGCCAAGTCCGGCAGATACTGGGACCTCGCGAACGAGAATCCGAAGGTGATGGAGAAGTTCAAGTCAAACCTCGGTGACGCGCGCCGCATCGCCGAAGAGGGCGGCAGGAGGTTCTCGCTCATCTCCGAGAAGCCGATCCCGGAAAACATCGTCAAGTGGCTCAACAAGAAAAACTATGTGTGGCGCGTGATCTCGAAGGAGGCGGGATAGATGTCCCGAACGGCAGACATCGACTTCACATTCCAGGCGCCGGTCACGGCTTCCCTCATTTTGCGCGCCTTGTCGGAGTCCGGATGGTCACCGGCCGAGCCTCGCGGGATCTCGTACGCCATCCAGGATGAGGACGGCGACCTGGACTGGTCGAGCGCGCCGCCAGAAACGCTTGGACAGATCATCGGCACTCTTGACTCATCCGAACGTGAGCAGCAGAGTATCGGGTTTTCCGTGTACCACCCGGGAGCTGAGACCGGAGGGTTGCTTCTCCTCTTCCCTGGAAGAAGGGAGGCCTCTTTCACACCTTCAATCTACAGGAAGTCTCACACGGTGGCCGAGGAGATGACGGACCTGCCGTGGTATCTCGAACAGATACTGGCCCCATTGTTCAAGATTGGCCTCTTGGGATACACGGCCCAGGACATGGCCGACTGACTCGTCCCGCGACGTCGCCCGAGATTTCGGTCAGTAATGGCGGGCTTGCGGGTGATGAGGGTTCGCGGGGAAGATTCGCGGGGAGACCTCCCCAGTAGCCGCAGGGAACAGTTCGCGGCGCCGCCGCGACACCGGACCTGCCACGCAGGGCCGGACTTGCCGGTTGATCAAGCCAACTGTGCGGGAGGGACCTATGCCCGAGTTCACCGCGCTCGGCACGCGGAAGTCCGTACTGGGCATGGTCCATCTGCGGCCATTGCCCGGCACACCGTTTTACGAAGAGGGCAGCCTGGAGAAGATCCTGGAGACCGCGGTGAGTTCGGCCAGGGCTCTCCACGAAGGTGGCGCCGACGGATGTCTGATACAGACCGTCGACCGCGTCTACAGCGTCGAAGACGAGTCGGATCCCGCCCGGACAGCCGCCATGAGCTTGATCGTCCGTGCCGTGGTGCAGGCCACCGGACCGGAGTTCCAGGTCGGTGTGCAGTTGATGCGCAACGCGCTGAAGGCATCACTGGCGGTGGCGAAGGTAGCCGGTGGCACCTATATCCGGGCCGGGGCGGTCGTCGGGGCCACGCTCACCACCCATGGCATGGTGCAGGCCGATCCCCTCGGGGTGATGGAGTACCGCGGCAAGATCAACTCCATGGGGATCAAGATCATCGCCGAAGTGGACTCCATGCACTTCCGATGGTTCGGCGAGGAGAAGACCACCGCGGAGGTCGCGCGGGCAGCGCGCTACGTGGGCGCCGACGCCGTATCACTGTGCCATTCGGACGAGAACACCGCACTGGAGATGATCGCTTCGGTACGCCGAGCCGTTCCCGACGTTCCGGTCTTTCTGGCCGGACACACCAACCACGACAACGCCGCCCGACTGATGGCGGCGGCAGACGGCGCGTTCGTGGGCACATGCCTGGAGCGCGGAGGCTGGGGCGGACAGATCGATATCGACCGAGTGAAACGGTACGTCGACATCGTGCGAGCGCTGGAGCGGTGATGCGCCGTGCCGGCCACCACCCGCAGCTAGAGGAAGGACGCGGGGCCATGGAGCCCTTTCAGCCCGAGGTCATGGTCCGGCAGGTCGAAGCCCTGTCCACCGACCTGCGCACCCGCACGGACCTGTTCACCAACCGGGTCAGCAGGCTGCTCTCCCCTGCCGAGTGGGAATCGATCGACACGGTGATCCTCACCGGGAGCGGGGACTCCCACACGCCGCCTGCGCCGCGGAGATGGCCTTCGAGACCTTCGCCGAGGTCACCTGTGAGCCGCTGAGCGCATGGCGATTCCTCCGCTACAGTCCTCCCCTCGGCCGCCGCACCGGTGAAGGCCGCACCCTGGTCATCGCCACATCCGCCTCGGGCGGCACCAAGGGAGTCGTCCAGGCCATCGAGCGCGCCAAGGCCGACGGCGCGCTCACCGTGGCCCTGACCGGCACTCCCGGCAGCGCCGTCACCTGGGCGGCCGACCGCTTCCTCCTGGTCGACCTGGAGCACCCCGAGCGCTCGCCCGGGATCCGCACCTACCAGACCAGCGTCTTGGGCATGCTGCTCATCGCCCTCCAACTGGCCGAAGCCCGCCGAGCCGACTCCTCTGAAGCAGCGGCGGCCAGCCTGCGCCGGGAACTCTCCGGGCTCGCCGACACCATGGACGCGACCACCAAAGCCATCAAAGAACGGTGTGCGCGGCTTGCCGAGGTGATCGCCAAAGCGCCGGTGGTGACCATGGTGGGAAGCGGCCCGAATCATGGGACGGCACAGTACGGCGCGGCGAAACTGGTCGAAGCGGCGGGAGTGTTCGCGGCGGGCCAGGACCTGGAGGAGTGGAGCCATGTGGAGCGGTTCGCCTATCCGGTCGACATGCCCGTGTTCATCATCGCCCCACCAGGACGTTCCCAGCAGCGAGCCACGCGACTCGCGGAGCAGGCATCCCGGCTCGGACGGCATGTCATCGCCGTCGTCGACGGAAACGAAACGGACCTGATCGCGCACGCCGATGCGGTCCTGCCGGTGCACGGCACGGTGCGAGAAGAGTTCTCTCCCCTCCTGTATCACCTCTTCGCCGGCTATACGGCCTCCTACACGGCACAACGCCTCGAGCGCCTGCCCTTCCAAGCAGACCGCTCCAGCAGTTGACGCCACAGCCGTCGCAAGCGTCGGCGAGCGCGCTCCGCGAAGGGTCCCGAGCAAGGGCCGATTCGACAGCCCTGATGGCCACAGGGTCGGCGTCGCCTCCCATGCGTGCTGGACGGCGTGGGTAGCCTGCACTTGACCTGGTGGCCAACGACGCATGGGTGGCGGTATGCAGTTCGACGAGTGCGCACGCCTGATCCTCTGGGACATCGACCACACCTTGCTCGACGGCGGCGGAGTGAGCCGTGACGCCTACAGCAGCGCCTTCGCCCGAGTGACGGGGCGCCCCATGTCACGCATGGCCGACATGACAGGTAAAACGGATCTGCTCATCGCCTCGGAGACCCTCCGTCTGCACGACATCGATCCAGACCCGGGCACCCTCACCACCTTCATCACGGCTGTTGCTGAGGAGCTTGAGGCACGAGCAGACCTACTAGCTGTCCGCGGCCACGTTCTGCCAGGGGTTCCAGAAGCACTCGACACCTTGAGCCGAGTACCCGGTGTTCGGCAATCGGTCCTTACCGGGAACATGCGAATTCTCGCCGAGCTCAAGCTGAGCGTCTTCGGGCTGGGTGAGCATCTCGATCTAGACGCTGGGGCCTACGGGGATGACGCTGAGGAGCGGGTGGCACTGCTGCCGTGCGCCTGGAAACGCGCCCAACTGCACTACCGTCGGGACTTTTCCGCTACTGAGACCGTGATAGTGGGCGACACCTTGATGGACATCGCGACCGCTAAGGCAGGAGATGCGCGAGTTGTCGCCGTAGCGACCGGGTCGGTGTCAGCTGATGAACTTCACCGCGGAGGAGCGGACATAGTTCTTCCTGACCTTGCAGACACCCAAGCGGTGCTTGACGCAGTCCTGGGTACCAATGCCGGTGAAGCCAGCGGACCGCTGACGAAACTCAGCGAGTGATCCCTGACTCTGCGACCCTGCCAAGCAACTGCTGAACAGGCCGCGTGGATCCGTGCAGCCGCAGCTTGGCCATGAAGTCGGTGATGTTCTTCGTCATCCGCGTCGAGGAAATCTGCTCATTGAGAGTGAGTGCTCTTCCGGCCTGAGCACAGGATTCGTCGAGGTCACCGGCCATTAACCCGATATCTGCCAGTCGGATCAGGTAGTGAACTTGGTCGCGAAGATTCTGTGTCCCGCTCGCGCGTAGATACTCAAGGGCACCGCCCAAACAGGCACGCGCTTCTTCGAGAGCGCCACTCTTCATCAAACAGGTTCCTTGCTGCGCCAATAGTTCCCCTTCATTGAAATAGGCCAGCCACACAGGTGAATCGGACTGTGCCCCTGTACGACCGAAAGCACCTTCCGCAACACGGAGCATTGCCCGCGTCTCGACCTTTTGACCATTCTCAGCGAGAGCGCGAGCCATACGAGTGGCGAGCATCGCGCCCGTTCGCCCCGTAGCAGAACTGGAATCATAGGCAGTTCGAGCCAGGGCGAGCGCCTCGACAGGACTCCCATGGTAGAGAGCTGTCAGACTCATATACCCAAGAACGCTGCTGGCGAGACCAGGGTCCTCGCTTATGTGGGCAGCGTACAGAGCCGTGGTGAGATTCCTACGGGATTCTGCCGGCCGACCGGCATCCAGCGATAACCATCCCACCATCTGCGCCAGTTGGGCTACGGCATTTTGGAGAGGCTTCTCATGCGCTGTACCGCCGGCTGACAGCACTGCCACAATTTCATGTAGCCGACGCTCAGCCGCGGCGATGAGCGCATCTCCTCCAAATTGGTTGTCCTGCTGCTGCAATTCTATGACAAGGAGGTCTAGATCCTCTAGATTGGCTGAGGGGACCGGCGCGTTAATCGCATATGCATGTGGCCCTGTCAGGGAAGCGATTACCGATTCCGGGCCCTTGATTGCGTCGCCAATCGGGAGATCCGGAACCATGGCGTCAGGCACGCCCAGAGCCCGTGTCCAGGTCATCACCTGCCGCCGGTCACGGACTGTCTTACGGCCCCGCTCCAGACGGCTTACCTCTGCCTGGTCGATGCTGACAAGGGCAGCGACAGCAGATTGTGAAACGCCCGTATGTCTCCGATAGGCGAGGACCAGAGCACCAACGTCCCACCGGCCCAGGGCTTCGCGCATGGCATCACTGGCCCAGAAGTTCGCAGACAGCTTGGGCGAAGACCGCCTACAACTGGCGCACAGCCCAGATGGGTTGTAGCGGCTGAGGTCTGTGCCGCACCCCGAGCAGCTCCGGGAGCTGGCCCCGCGCATGTCCATCCCTGCCTCGTCCTTGCGTGGCTGCTACTGACCTTAACCGACTCTGTCATAAACGCTCATACGCAATGGGCGACTTGAGCCTCATCGTTGAGTTGGGCCTCGTGACCGGCGACCGGTTGCTCCTCCTTACGGCTGAGCACTGCGCCGGTTACAGCCGGGTACCTCGGCTGGGCCGGCCCGCCGACTTCACAGTGCATCCCATGCCGCTGAACAACATGGAGCCACTTCTCATGACTAGCTGTCCTGACGAACCCCGAACCAGGAGAGTACCGTCCGTTGTGGGTTCGAACGCGCAGGAGCCTGACCGGCCGCCGTCCGCAGTGGCAGGCCATTTGGGGAGCCGGGTTTGGGGCGAGGTCGGCTGGGCCGGTACGGAGGTGCGCACCGATAGGCCGCACCCGGCACGGATGTACGACTACTTTCTCGGCGGGAAGAACCATTACCACGTCGACCGAATTGCAGCGGAGGAAGTAGTCCGGCGAGTACCGGAGGCCATCGATAGCGCGCGAGCCAACCGCGCGTGGATGAGACGGGCGGTGTGCCATCTGGCAGAGATGGGGGTCCGCCAGTTTCTCGATCTGGGAACCGGTCTCCCCACCGAACCCAATCTCCACCAGGTAGCACAATCAGTAGCCAGTGATGCTCGGGTCCTCTACATCGACAACGATCCGATCGTGCTCACCTACGCGCAAGCGCTACTTGTGGGCAACAACCCTAATCAGGTCGACTATGCTCTGGGTGATCTGCGGGACCCGCAAGGAATCATCCGCATGGCGCGGTCACAGGACATCTTTGACTGGGGGCAACCCATCGCGCTCGTGCTGTCTGCGATCGTGCATTTCATCGCGGACGAGGAGGACGTCGCCAACATTATCGCCACCCTCAGAAATGGATTGCCCCTCAGAAGTTTCCTGGCCCTGTCGCATGCCACGGATGACCTTCAGGGTGACAAGGCTGCTCGCGGTGCAGCCGTGTATGACGAGTACCAGGCTACCGCTGGCGTCACGATGCGTTCGCATCAAGAAATCGAGGCCCTGTTCTCGGGGTTCACTCTGATCGAGCCTGGGCTAGTGCAGGTTCCACTTTGGAATCCCGACGACGCGATCGGCGACGAGGAACTCAAGCGCGTATGGCTGTACGGCGGAATCGGTCAAAAGGTCACCACGAACGGGTCACGGGACCTACCTCAAATGAGCAACCCTAGGCGGGAACAACTTCCAGACCGGCGGAATCATCTGTGAAACCTTCCTTCTGGCCCTCTGAGCACTCACTTAACACCTGACATCCACCGCACCTCGCTTGCTCAGCATGACGCCACTGCACAAGTATCTGGACCGGCCGTCGGGGCGATCTGCGAATTAGGGGTCTTCGGCTCCCCCGTCCCGAAGCCCCGCAGCGTCCCGACGGCCTTCTCAACCCTCTCCCTATCCGTTGCGTTCGAGGTTCTGATGGCCTTCCTCTCCCTCTTCTGGTACTCGGCCTTCATTGTGGCCGCCGCGTCTGTGGCTTTTTTACGCTATCGCCTATCGACCATAACTCACGCTCATAAGGGGGAGGATTCGCTGTGAAGGTGCCCACGCGAGGGGCGATGGTTGCCGAGGCCAGGAAGCTGGTACGGATACGTCAGCTCTCGCTGACCTGCCCCGAGGGCGAGGTCCTGTACGTGTCCTTTGGCTTCTGGCACGGCGAACCGCGGATGGTCTGGCGGGCCGAGTGATGGCGCGGCGTGGACAGGCACAGAGCGCGGCCCTCAACCAGCATCCGGCTCGTGACGACGCAGCGTTGCGGTCCGTGGTGGACGACGCGGCGATGGGGCGTTGGGAAGGCGCCCGGGATCTGCTGGCCGCGACGGGCGCGGACTGGGACCGCCGGATCTTCCGTCTCCAGGTCCTCGCCGAGGTGGGGGTGCGGCTCAGGTTCGCCGACACCTGGGCGAAGGCCGAGCCGCGCTCCCATCACGCCCTCGCTCTCCTCGCGAACGTGCAGGCCCTGCGCGCGATGATCGCCGGACGCAGTGCCGGCCGGGCACTGATGGAGGATGCCTGGTCCACCTGCCGCGCCGCTCTCAAGGTGTGGCCGCAGGATGTGGCACCGCTGGTGGTCATGCTCGCGCTGCTGCGCACCCACGCTCCCGACCGGAAGGCACTCAGCCACGTGTGGGAGGAGATCAAGCAGCGTGACCCCTGGAACCGCGAAGCCCATCATGAGGTGGTCACCTACCTGTTCCCTCGCTATCACGGCGGGCCGGGAGAGGCGGCCTGGTGGGCCGAGGAGCAGGCATCCGCTGCCCCCAATGGGTTGCCCCTGGCGGTCTTGCCACTCGTCGTCCTGGCGGAAACACACCGGGCCCGCCAGGAGCAGGACCAGAAGTCCTACGGCCTGACGATCCATCCCTGGATCGACTGTCCGCATATCAACCGCGTGCTGGAGCGCTGGTGGCGCTATCGCGCGCCGAGCCCCCATGCGTGTTTCGCCGATGACGCCAACTACCTCGCCCACGCCCTGTCGTTCGCGAACCGCCACATCGAGGCCCTGGAGGTGTTCGACGCCATCGGCCCGTACGCCACGGACGTTCCCTGGTCCTACTGCGGTCAGGCCCGCGAACTGTTCCTGCGGCACCGTGCCTGGGCCTACAGCCCACCGCGGCGCCGACACCGCTGAGCACCCACAACCACCCGACCGACGTAAGAAGGGCGGAATACCTGTGCCTCTTGATGTCTCCCGTGTCTCCGACGAGGAACGCCTCAAGCAGCTCGGCTACCAGCAGACGCTGTCCCGCTCGATGTCCGGCCGCGCCAACTTCGGCGTCAGCTTCACGATCATCTCCATCCTGTCCGGCTGCATGACGCTCTACGGCTACGGCATGAACACCGGTGGACCCGCAGTGATCATGTGGGGCTGGCTGTTCGTCGGCCTGATGACGCTCTTCGTCGGCCTGTCGATGGCCGAGGTCTGCTCCTCCTACCCCACCAGCGCAGGCCTGTACTTCTGGGCGCACCGCATGGCCCCCAAGCGCTCCGCAGCAGCGTGGGCGTGGTTCACCGGCTGGTTCAACACCCTCGGCCAGATCGCGGTCACTGCCGGCATCGACTTCGGTGCCGCCAACTTCCTCAATGCCTTACTCGATCTCGAATTCGGATACGACGCCACGCCGGGTCACACCATCACGCTGTTCGGCGCCATCCTGACCCTCCACGGCGTCCTGAACACCTTCGGTGTGCGCATTGTCGCCCTCCTCAACGAAGCCTCCATCTGGTGGCACATCCTCGGCGTCGCTGTTATCTGCGGTGCCCTGGTGCTCATCCCTGACCACCACCAGTCGACCCGATTCGTCTTCGGCGAGTTCGTCAACAACACCGGCTTCAGCTCCAGCGGCTACGTGGTGCTCATCGGGCTGCTGATGGCGCAGTACACCTTCACCGGCTACGACGCCTCTGCCCACATGACCGAGGAGACCATCGACGCCTCCATCGCCGGGCCCAAGGGCATCGTCCGCTCGATCCTCGTCTCCCTCGCGGCCGGATTGGTCCTCCTCTTCGGCTTCACCTACGCCATCCAGTCCTACACCGGTGCCCTCGAATCGGACACGGGAGTGCCACCGGCGCAGATCCTCATGGACGCCCTCGGCTCGGCGGCCGGCAAGTGGATGCTGCTCATCGTCATCGTCGCCCAGCTCTTCTGCGGCATGGCATCCGTCACCGCGAACTCCCGGATGATCTACGCCTTCTCCCGCGACGGAGCCCTGCCCTTCTCCACGACGTGGCACAGACTCAACCCGGCCAGCCGGACTCCCACCAATGCCGTCTGGCTCGCCACCGGCGGCGCCTTCGTCCTCGGCCTGCCCTACCTGTGGAACAGCACCGCCTACGCCGCGGTCACCTCCATCGCCACCATCGGCCTCTACCTCGCCTACGTCATCCCCACCTTCCTCCGGCTGCGGCAGGGGAGCCGGTTCGAGCGGGGGCCCTGGCACCTTGGCTCCTGGTCAACCATCGTCGGCACGATCGCCGTCGCCTGGGTCCTGGTGATCACGGTGCTGTTCATGCTGCCGCAGAGCTCACCGGTCACCGCGGACACCTTCAACTACGCGCCGATCGCAGTCGGCATCGTCATGGCCTTCTGCGGCACCTGGTGGCTCGTCTCGGCCCGCACGTGGTTCCTCAACCCTGCCCACCCACGCAACTTCAGCCCGCATCGCGAACGTACCCGCGGAGAGGAAGTCCCTCGCCCATAGACCAGAGGCAGAAAGTGGCGGCCCGCTGCTGCTCGCGGGCATCCGGTATACGGAGACGGGGCGAGAGCCTCCACCGTAAGAGATGTCGGTGAGGAAGACCCAGTGACGCTGACACTGCCGAGGCACTGACGCCCGGCGGCACTGCCCACTGTGGCTGCATCGGCCCTTCACCCATGATCTGGCGCACTCGGTATCCGCCGCCTTACCAACTCGCCTCTCACTCAGTCCTGGACTCCCCAAAGGGCCCTGCCATGACCACACAGCACCACACGCAGCGATGCTCCATCCTCCTCGTCCGTGCATCCTGGCGCATAGACGCAGTAACTGGAACAGATCGATCCATCTCTTCACTCGCCACCGCACTGGCGGCGGCCGGGCACCAGGTGGCCATCGCCACGGCCACCGAACAGCATGACGGCACCGGACTGCCCGGCGTCCCCGTCGAGCAGTTCGACCTGCCCCTCGCCCTGCCCTGCACTTCACAGGCGCTGCGTGAGGCCCTCATCACCACTGAGGCAAAAGTCCAGCGGTCCCTGAGCGACCTGATCGTCCGACGTCGGGTCGAGACCGTCGTGTCCGTAGGTGCTTTGTGGGGTCTGGGTCGCCTGCCAATTGATCTTCCCTACGGCGTCCAGCGTGTGCTTGTGGTGCCCGCGCTCCCGCACGAGCAGGACATGCCACCGGCTCTGGCGTATACGGACACCGTCATCACCTCCTGCGACGCCGTCCTGCGACAGGCCACCACCGCGGCCTGGCCCACCCATAGATGGCGCGTCGTCCCCAACGCCCCACTCCACAATCCCGGCGTCCCAGCCCCGGTTGCACGGAAGGCTGAAGCCCCGGTGCGGGTGCTGGCCCGGGTCGGCCAGGACGTGGGTGTCCTCGAGCTGATCGCAGCCGCCCGAGCATGGCATCGCCATGTGGAGGTCGCCCTCGCTCCTCCCGGGCCCGACGACCTACGCGGTGGGCGGACCTTGCGGCAGCAGTGCCAGATACTCGCCGACCGGGCACCGAATATCACACTCGCGCCGGTGCCCGGCTGGGCAGAAGTAGCCGGCTGGCTGGCCGACGCTGCCGCAGTGATCATCCCGTGCCGTCGCCCCACCAGTAGCATGACCGCTCTGGAAGCCCTCAGCCAGGGCACACCGGTCATCGCCTACAACACCGGCATCCTGTCCGACCTGCTCCTGCCTCTCCAGCACGGTCCCCGCCGGCTGCTCGCCGACGTCATGCACGGGCCGAACTCGTTGCTGTTCCTCACCGACGGACTGCTCGCCGACCCTGCTGCCTACCACGCGGCCTGCCAGGCCGCCTACTGGCGTGTCCAGGACCTCAGGCCTGCCCGCGTCGCACAGCTCTTCTGCTCCGCCCTGCCCTGAGCGACACCGAACCGCCCCAATCCACCCGTCCGGCTACGTCGATGGATCCCCAAGGATGACCGACCGCATCACTGTCCAGGTGTGCGCCGATGACCCCCTCTCCGAAGCCGGGGTGATCAGTCTGCTGCGCCCGCGGCCGGAGATACTCCTGTACGACGGTGCCGACGATCCAGCCGTGACCGTGGTGACAGCGGACGTCTCCGATCCGGCCGGGTACCAGCTGCTACGCACCGCGCAGCACAGCGGCTCATCGCGGCTCGTCCTGCTGGTCTCCCGTCTGCTGGACCATCAACTGTCGCTGGCCGCCGAATGCGGTGCCGCCGGGATCATGTGGCGCGCGAGCGTCGACAGCGATCGGCTCGTCCGCCTGATCCAGACCGTGGCTACAGGAGACGGCCACCTCCCGCCGGACCTCCAGACACGCCTGCTCCACTTGCTCGGCCAACTCCACGAAAGGGAACAGAGTCTGGGGATCGGGCGAGTGGCTGAGAGAGAAATCGACGTCCTGCGGCTGGGCGCCGAGGGCTACGACACCCCGGAGATCGCCCTCAAGCTGAGCTTTTCACAACGCACGATCAAGAACGTGCTGCATGCCTTCATCACCCGGCACCACCTGCGCAGCCGATCCCACGCCGTGGCCTTCGCGCTACGCAAGGGACTCATCTGACCCGCCCCCGTCATCCTCTTCAGGAGAACCACTGGTCATGCCCGTAACGAAATCCGCCGATGATAGTGGCAACGACACCTTCCTCATCGCCAGCTGCAACTTCGAGGGCAACGGCGTGGGAGACCCCGGTCGCCGCCGGGCCATGCACGCCACCATCACGGACATCGGCCCCGGCATCCTGCTGCGGCAGGAATGCGACAAAGCCCTCGCCAACAACCGCAAGCTCCTCTACGAGGACGAAGACGCCCTCGGCCTGCGCGGCTGGATCGGCCCCAAGAAGAGGAAAATCAAGCAGCTCACCGGCATATTCGTTGACCAGTCGCGGTTCCGCTGCGTCGGCGAATGGCGCGACAAAGCGGTATGGAACCAACCGCCCACCACTCTCTCGCTGAAAATCGACGACTGCGCGGTGCCGTTCATCGCCTCCTCCGTGCACGCCAGCTACAGCTCCCCGGCCAGGCGTCGGCTGGAAGCGGAGCGGTGGACCATGCTCAACGACAAAGCGGCCACAGTCCCGGGCGCCTCACGCGCCTACGATCGCGACCGGCGGAAGACGCCGGTGTACATGATCGGCGGCGGAGACTGGAACTCCTATCCCGAACCGGGTCTGGATCACGTCCAGCTGCCGGACTGGAGCGAGATCGATGACGAGCCGCACATAGCCCACCGCAGCGTGCTCGACGCCCACGGACGCCGTATCGCGGACAGTTATCCCGATCGGATCCTGCGGACCGCGGGCCTGGAAGACATCGCCCGGCATGCCGTTCACACCAACGGCGCCGCCCGGCGCCAGGCCCTGGCCCCCACCTGCGGCGTGGACTGGCAGGGAGGCCGACAGCGCGTCGACCGCATCTACGCCAGCAAGCCCCTCCTCCCAGCGATCACAGACGTCAAGGTCATCGACGTGGACTGGTCCGACCACGACGTCCTGGTGGCCACGGTGAACACCCAGGAGTTCATCCAGATCCTCAATCACACCTGGCAGCTGGCACTCGCGGCCTGACCGGCCCTCTCAAGCACCCACACCGTCCGGGGGGTTGCCACGCCCCATCTCAGCTCGGGTCCCTCGGCACACGAGCCCCCGCTCCACACATCTCTGTATCCCGCCATCACCATCAGACAGGAAACACCTTGGCTCACGCGAGCTTGTGCACCGACCACCCTGGCTGGACCGACACCGAGTCCCGCTGCTACCGGCTGCTGTCCAACGAACAGGGCGGCACCTGGCTAGCCTCCTGGGACGGGCAAGCCCTTGACTTCATGCCCATGGCCGGCGACGGAAGCCTCCCCGACCTCACGTACACCCATCACAACCAGCTTCCCCCGGCCGTGCCACACCAGCTCGCCGATGCGCTGGCCCCCTTAGGAACAATCGTGCGCATCTCGAACCCCTCGCTATGGGACGCCCTGTGCGTGGCGATACTGCGACAGCGACAGCTCCCTCCCGGCACCAGTCGCAGGCTCTACCACCGTTGGTGCACCCTCTATGGGCCTGTCTTCGAGAGCCCATACGGAGCCCTCCACCTCGCCCCTACCCCGAAGAGGATGCTCGGCCTGCCCGACCACGCCTTCCACAGGGCCAAAATCGCCACCCTCCAGGCAAGCCTACGATCGGCCGCCCATGCCTACCTGCTCCATGCCACCGCTTGGAGACAACTCCGGGGCCACGCTCTGGTCACCGCACTGAGCGGCATTCACAAAGTCGACAGTTGGACCGCCGCCGTAGCAGCAGCCGACTACCTGGGCGATTTCGCTCTCTATCCCCGCCACGACCTCACCTTGCGTACACTCGCCCACCGCGCGGCCCCCGACGCCAGTCTTCCCGTCGCGGAAGAACCCTTCGCGCACCAGTGGACAGCCTGGACCGCCACCTCCAGCCAATTGCGCACCTTGACGCTGGCCACCCTCGCCTTCGGCAGCCACGCCTCCACCGTCCCCACCCCAGCGCAATGAAGTACCCCCCGCCCCAGCCAGCGACGAAGCTACTCTGGCGTGCGGTGACCATCACGGCGGCTTTGCCGGACGCGAGGACCACGTGCGCGATACCGCCCGCTGCCAGCCAGTCGGTCGAGCGCTACCAATGGCAGACATTGAAGAAGTGGCGAACCCGACGACGACCATACGCGGCACGGGTGTTGGTCACCGCAGGTCTACACTGCCGACCATGACGCGGAGTCCTGTCGATCTGGCGATCTTCGATTGTGATGGCGTACTGGTGGACAGCGAGCGGATATGCGTCAAAGTAGACGCGATGATCACGGCTGACCTGGGGTGCGCGTTCACCGAGGAGGAGATCATCGAGAAGTTCGTCGGCTCCTCCACCGAGGTCTACACGGCTGCCGTGGAGGAACGGCTTGGACGCCGCCTGGAGAAGAACTGGCTGCGGCAATACGAGCATCTCTACCAGGCGGCCCTCGAAGCTGACTTGACCGCTGTCGATGGCGTCGTAGAAGCCCTGAACAGCCTTGCGATGCCCGTTTGCGTTGCATCGAACACTGGTCACGCGAGCCTCAGGAGAAACCTGGAGATCGCCGGTCTGAGAGACCACTTCGAGGGGCGCATCTTCAGCGCAGCCGATGTCGCCCGAGGCAAGCCCGCCCCCGACCTCTTCCTGCACGCTGCGCGATCCATGGGTGTAGAACCCGGGCGGTGCGTGGTGATCGAGGACAGCGCGTACGGGGTTCAGGCAGCCCGTGCCGCCGGTATGCGGACTTTCGGCTACTGCGGCGGCCTCACTCCGGCCTCGCGGCTGGAAGGACCAGGCACCACGCTGTTCGACGAGATGCGCGACCTGCCCAAGCTGCTGGCCACCACTATCCACTGAACTTCTACAGTGCCTTGCTCCTGCCACTTGGCTCCGTGAGCCGGAGGCACTCCCCCGGCTCATGGCTGAGCTGCCGTCTCCCGGTCTGCTTCAGGTTCCGGTGACCTCGATGGCCGCCAGATTCTTCTTGCCCCTGCGCAGCACCAGCCAGCGTCCGTGAAGGAGCTCGTCGGCCGCGACCACGGCATCCTCGGCAGTCACCTTGACGTTGTTCACGTAGGCGCCACCCTCTTTCACAGTGCGGCGGGCGGCCGACTTGCTCGGCGCCAGGCCGACCTCAGCGAACAGGTCAGTGACCTGGCCGAGCTCGCTCACCTTGGCGTTCGGGAGCTCGGAGATCGCGGCGGCCAGCGTTGCCTCGTCGAGTTCGGCGAGCTCGCCCTGCCCGAACAGCGCCTTTGACGCTGCGATCACGGCGGCACACTGGTCGGCGCCGTGCACCAGCGTGGTCAGCTCCTCGGCGAGCGCACGCTGCGCGGTACGGGCTTGCGGCCGCTCCTCGGTCACCTTTTCGAGCTCCTCCAGCTCGTCGCGGGACTTGAAGGAGAGGATGCGCATGTACCGCGAGATGTCCTGGTCATCCGTGTTCAGCCAGAACTGGTAGAACGCGTACGGAGTGGTCATCTCCGGGTCGAGCCAGAGCGTGCCCGTCTCGGTCTTGCCGAACTTGGTGCCGTCCGCCTTCGTCATCAGCGGCGTCGCGAGCGCGTGCACCTCGGCGTGCGGCTCCAGGCGGTGGATCAGGTCCAAACCGGCCGTGAGGTTGCCCCACTGGTCGCTGCCGCCCGTCTGGAGGGTGCAGCCATACCGCCGGTACAGCTCCAGGAAGTCCATCCCCTGAAGCAACTGGTAGCTGAACTCCGTAAAGCTGATGCCCTCGTCGGACGCCAGGCGCCGGGCGACCGAGTCCTTGGTGAGCATCTTGTTCACCCGGAAGTGCTTGCCGATATCCCGCAGGAACTCGATCACGGTCATGCCCCCGGTCCAGTCCAGGTTGTTGACCATGGTCGCCGCGTTGTCGCCCTCGAAGGAGAGGTACGGCTCGATCTGCGCCCGCAGTCGGGTCACCCACTCGGCGATCGTCTCCGGGTCGTTCAGGGTGCGCTCGGCGGTCGGCCGAGGATCGCCGATGTGGCCGGTCGCTCCGCCCACGAGCGCCAGCGGTCGGTGCCCGGCCTGCTGGAGTCGGCGGAGGGTGAGCACCTGCACCAGGTGGCCGACGTGCAGGCTGGCCGCGGTCGGGTCGAAGCCGCAATAGAACGTGACAGGGCCGTCCGCGAGAGCCTTGCGCAATGCGTCCTCGTCAGTGGCATGGGCGATCAGCCCGCGCCACGTGAGCTCGTCGACGATGGCCGTCACGGTCCCGTGTCTCCTTGAGTCGCGCCTACAGTGCGGCGGCCAGTCTAGTCGTCCAGCCGGAGCTTCCGCGTTTGTGCTGGTCAGCGGCATCACGTACGGCGGAAAGGCCAAGATCACCCCACATCTGAGTGTCCTGAGTCACACAGTCCCGAACCATGCGTCGAGCATCCGGCCGGAAACAGCCTCGCTGTGATCACGGTAGTCACGCACGAGTGCTCTGCCGTTGGTCACGAATCGGGCCCGGAGTGCCGGATCATGATCAAGAGCGTCGATCGCCTGCCCGAGATCTTGCGCGGCCCGCTCGACGTCATTCTGGGAAACCATGGGATACAGCACATTGCCATCAAGCTCGTAGCCGGCGATCGGTGGCGGGGCGATAAACATCGCGGCGTTCCCGAGTTCGGGCAGGCTGCCTATCCGGTGAGCTATGACAGGCACTCCTGACTCCATTGCTTCAAGCGTGACTCGTGCGAGACCTTCCGGGCCCAGCGAAGGCACCAGCAGAATTCTGGTGCGGTTGTAGATCGTGGTGGGATCCGGGGTGAATGCGGCCACTTCGACCCTCGGTGAGGGCGGCACATACGCCGGGACATCAGGCCAGGTTTCCACGGCCAGGTAGGCATCGCTGGGGCGCTGCCGAATGAGCGCGTCCCAGACACGTCGACCCTTGATCGGGTGGTGATTGATCAATGTCAGGGATCGACTCTCTGCCCCCGAAGATGCCGGGACGACTCGTCGCTCGGGTAGGAGATTAGGGAGAACCTGCGCTGGCACACCGGTTTCGCCATGGAAGGCGTCGGCGATAGTCTCGCTGACCGCGTGCACGCTGGTCTGCCGCATCAGGCTGTAGTAGCTCCGCACCTCATCTTCAGGGTGGTCCCTGCTTGTGGGGTAGAGCTGGTCGGTCACGAGCACGGCTACCTGCCGACCGCTCGCAAGGCTCTCGTCCAGCACCGCGTGATGCGCTTCATTGAGCCGAACCGCACACGAGTTGAGCAGGATCACGTCGGGGTCCAGGCCGTTCAAAATATCTTGAAGAGCCCGCCGGTACGCACTGGCTACCTCCGGAGCACTGATGAAGGTTTCGTGGACAGTGCAACCCTGGATGGTTCGAGTTCTGCGTCCGACTCCGGGGTTCCTGCTCTGCGCGATACAGGCGAGGCTGGCCGGGTGCCCTCGGGTTATGACGCGCTTTAGTAGTTCGCGCACCTGCAAGAACAGACCATTGGTAAAGCCCTCGCGGGTGAAGTCGTCGATACTCACAAAGACGATACCGGCCATGACGTTACTCCTTGTGGGCCGCGGCAGCGGCAAAGCCATCGAGCAAGCTCCGAAGCCGGACGGCGATCTGGCTGCCGGCAGAGGGCGGGCCAGCGACGCTGAGGGGACTGGGGGCGAGCATTTTGAGGCATGCGATCGCTGAGTACAGGTCGAATACACGACGCCGATTCGGACCGACGCACAGCGGCACTGCAACCTGCTCAATACAGTCGGCCTCCGGTCCACGGGCCAGAAGTCCAGCACGAGCGACACCAAGCGGGTACAGAGAGTCACCGAATCCGACCTCGTCCAGGTCGACGATCGCCGTGACTCTCCCGTCTTCCACCAACACGTTCTGGTGGGTGGCGTCGATCAAGTAGGGCAACGGGGCGATGCCATCGAATTCGGGATGTAGCTCGTGGATGGTTCTGCGAATTTGTCCAATGGCCGGGGCCTCCCGCTGCAGGGGCGCAAGCTGATCGACGGCACCGGTGAAGTACTCCCACAGCACGTCCGACCAGCGCGGGTGGCACCGAAGGTCACCGTAACTGGCGATACCGCCGTACCCGGGACCGGGCGGGAGGCCGCGCGTGCGGTGTTGGATATCGAGCAGGTCGTCGGCAATGCTTCGCTTCTCGGCAGCCGTAAGGCCCACGTAGACGTTGCAGAGATCGGTTCCTGGGGCTTGCTCAAGGAACATGATCGGCCAGGGCAGCGCTGTCCCGCTCAGGTCCATGTGCAGCACGCGGGGAACGGGCACTCCCACCCTTGCCAGCTGGCGCCGCCAATACGCGAAGCCGGCGAAGCACTCAGCACGGTCGTGACGCGTGATCCGCGCAATCACTCGCTCACCGGACACCAGCTGCACCGTGAACACGAAGTGACTGCGGCCCATCGGGATTCGGTTCGCGGTCAGGGCCTCTTGGTTCAGGCATCGACTGGCCGCCCGCAGGACTGCCTGCTCTGCCGGCGGCTTCACGGCAGGAGCACCTCTGCTGCCTCGAGCGGGATGACATTGAGGCTGGCATAGCCTCGAAAGAATGACCAGGTCGTCTCGAAGTCGTCGGTACTGACGATCAGACCAGGCACACCGAGGCAACCCGCGAGGTGGCCCAGGCCGCTGTCGCACCCTACGAAGAGACGGCATGACAGCAGACGGGCGACCATTTCGGGAAGGTCGGCCCGGACGTAGATCAGGTCCTCGCCAAGGTAGGTCTGGGTGTCGGGGCCGCCGAGGACCCGCACTTCACCGTGCGCCGAGACCTGGTTCAGGAGCCGCCGAGCTGAGTGTCGCGATGGCGCAGTGCCGGAACGCGCATCGAGCTGGCAATACACCACATTCTCTTCGCCACGAGGCGTCGGTGCCCGGCGGAGAGGCAGCGGCGGCACTCGGTGGCGGGCTCGCCCTCCAAAGGCGTCGGTGACGGCGTGGTTGAACCGGTCAAGCCAGGGGATGCTCCATGACGATCGGGCGAAGATCGCGTCGCCGTTGATCGACTCGCTGGGCGCGGGGGCATAGCTCACCCGCTTGCACGCGAACACCTCCACTACCTCGGCAAGGATGGGCGAACCGGATACGGCAACTGATGCCACGGCGTTGTCGCGGCAGTAGTGCTCGAGGCCGGTCACGATGCCCAGTGCGTCACCGAGGCGGTTATGCCGGGCAAACCGCATCACAGTTCCCCCGGCGAGTGTTGACGGCGGTGTGTCCACCCGCGACGCGATTTTTGCTGCGTCGACGAGCTGGTCGCTCAGGCAGCGCAGCCCTCGTTGGCCGCAGCGCCAAGTCCGGGGGACTGCCGCAATGTCCACCGCGGGCTGCCGGTGGAATTCGACAAATCGCACCTCGCCAAAGCCGAACTCCTCGATGAGCTCACGCATTGCCGGCGGCCCGCTCACCTCGACTCGGGCTAGTCCATGTGTCCGGGCATAGGAGGCCAGGCCGGCGGCCAACTCGACACAGTCACGGACAGGAAGGTCGGCGGCTGCGAAGCGCGTCGGTAGCTCTTCTCGGCCACACAGCGGCGGTCGCTTCATTGAGCCTCCTCGCACGCATCTGCATGCATGTACGTAGCATCGAACTGTTGCTTGCCCCTCAGCAGGCGTATGACCAGCTCTCTGGCGTGAGCATCGGAGAAGTACGGGTTGAGGGAGTACACCCGGAGAGCGACGACCGGCTCGCCAGCCGGTGTATAGAAGGCCGCGGAGGACTTGCTCACTGCGATTTGTTCAGCGTCCGGCACCCGTTGAGTCGATAGCCACGCGAATAAGTCAGAGATATATTGGTTTATCCGGCGGACGGAGCTGGTGTCGTCGAAGTCCTCCTCGGTAGCGGCGGGGTCGTCCGGCGGGTAACAGCGCACGAACACGTCCGGGCCGTACGAATGTCTGTTGACAGCTGTCGCGTCGCGACCTGCCAAGGCATTGATGTGGCGCCGGAGCGCTTCTGCCGTTTCAAGCGCGTGGCCGAGCAGTTGCCGCATCCCCTGCTTGCCGAGAGTCTGCAAGCCAACCCAGGTCGCCACCATGTTCGCTGCCGACCTGGACGTCTCCAACGTGAAGGTCCCGGGGTTGTAGGCATCCTTGTCATGGAACAACGGGGTCATGGCTCCGCCGTCGCGGCGCAGCCGCGAGAAGTCCCGACCATCTCGCATGACGATCATGCTCGACGTATAGGGCGCGAAGCCGGTCTTGTGGAAGTCCGTTCCGAACGAGTCGGCATGCTGCACCGTTTTCAAACGCTTCACAAGACGTGACAGCTTGGCCACCACAGGAGGGCTGAAGCCGAGGGGATTCTGATGAAGGTCGTAGTCGATAAAGCAGAGGTATGCCCACCCGATGACCGTGTCTGCGTGCACATGGGGCGTGTAATCCAACCCATATTCGGCGGCCAGGCGATCCCGCATCACAGCGATCTCGCCGAAGTCGTCGACAGCCATGTTGGAAGTCGTCCCGCCCGCGCCGATGATGCATGCAAGCCGGTGGCCGCGTTCCAGCACGTCGCGGCAGGCCGCTTCCATCGACTCCAGGTCCGTGGTCTGGTCGGGTAGCGACGCAGCGGATATGTAGTTTCGGGTGCCGATCCCCAGCCACGCGCACGCGGATTTCTGCGAGTAGTGCGCCGGCCAGGACCCGACGACGGCCATCCCAGGCTCGATCCCACGCTCGGCGTGGTCGGGCTGTGCCTTGGAAATACCGACGTTGATGGCGTACAGGTTGGTCGCAGTGCCGCCGAACGTGAACAGGCCGCCTGCCCGCTCCGGGTCGTACCCCGCCAACCGCGCCAACGCCCGGGCGGAGGACAACTCAGCGGAAAGGGTCTCCGCAGCGTCCTCCCCAGTGACGCCGTTCGGCATGAACAACGACACCGCGCACAACGCTGCCAGGTTGACGAACGACGGTGGCGGAACGATGTTCTTGGCGAACATCTGGTGATGAACTTTGACCGACCCAGCGAGCCACCAGCGCAATTGGCTGAGCGCCGTCTCCGCCGTGACAGGGCTTTCCGGCAGCCATCCGTCACCCACAGGGGAACGCCCACCCTCCTGGCCGGTGCGCGGATACACGGGCCCCTCGCCCTGATGGCTCAGCGTCTCATCGAGGGCGCGGCGGAGGAGCCCGACAAGCGCATCGGCATTGGTCCCGTCGGGACGTAGGAACAGGCCGCTGCGCCAGCGCTCAAACTCATCCCCGTCCCCGAAGGAGTCAATCGTCATCGCAGATCGATTCTGGCGCTTCGGAGGAGCAACGTGACCGCGCTCATCGCGCGGACTTCCCGTAGAGCTTCATGCGCTCAGGCCGGGGCGTGCGTCGACGGCCGGACACAAGATCCTCGCAAGCGACCGCAATAGACCACACTAGATCGTCGTACTGGCGACGCAGAATCGCCACTCGCTCTGCCGTACCAGTAGCCCGCCCGACGAGTCGCTCGATGTGCATGATCCGAAGCGTCTGCACCGAGAGTCGGTCAAGCGCCGAGCCGATCGACTCCGTGAGGGGAGGCACGCCCTCATTCGCGCTCCACGCCGCATCCAAGATTCGATCGACCTGCTCGATGAGTGCATGGCGTTTGCCGTTGAGAGCGTCGATCTCCCGCTTGATGGCCGGAATCTCCCCGTCGCCAGCTTGTCGCACCCGATCCTCGGCGTCCCACTGCCGACTGTTGACTGCGTGCAGCCGGTCCAAAGCCGGCGACAACTCCGGCGAGTCAGGAAGCGGAATCCCAGCGAGAGCGTCCTCGCACCAGCCACCTTGCCCGCCTGCCACGTCGAGGCAAGATGCAACCGCCGTCATCGGAGTGCGCGGGTCGCCCTCCAACTCATCCGTGTCCTTACCCAGTCCTGCACGTGTCTCAGTCATCAATGGTGATCCCCCTTCGGTATCTCGGGAGGCTGCCTCTGTCGACCGTCATCGAAGACAGCCTTGAGCACGGCCGGAGGGTGTCCGAGAGGGGCGCGTTACTCCACGATCGCTAGGCCATGATGCCCCTGACTCAACGGCCAAAGTGACCGCTTGACATCCGTCCAGGTCCGCCCCTGCCCCTAAGTTGATCTCGTGGCACGCTAACAGTTCAGGGAGAGCCGGTGATCACGGGCCATCTTGCACCAGCGTCTGATGCCATCTGTCGCATCAGCGACCTGGCTCCGAGCCAGTGTGCGTCGACACAGTCGCATATCGTTGATCACCGCAAGCAGAACTGCGACGTTGATAGCCAAAATCATCCGGCCAGTCCTCCCCTCAGCAGCTGGCATCCCGCCCCTCTGCATAGCTCGAATCGGGTACTTCGACGGCCCCATCCGCAGTGTTTGGCGACAGGGACTTGTCCAGTGGCTGGATTCATAGCGCTCCCGCAGCGTTACGCTGGCCAACAGATTCTCCTCGCACCCACTGCCCCACTCGACTGTTCGGGACAGAGCGGTTGGGCGACCGGGACCATCCCCGCGGGCGCGGGGAGCAGGCACCGAGGTACAGGCCCGCGTTGTGCAGCTGGGGACCATCCCCGCGGGGCGGGGAGCAGGGGATCCAGGTCAGCCACTGGCAGCTGCCGTCGGGACCATCCCCGCGGGTGCGGGGAGCAGAACCAGTTCCCGGCCGGAACGCGCCGGACGAAGGGACCATCCCCGCGGGTGCAGGGAGCAGCCGTGGTCGACGATCCAGCTGTGGTCGTGGATGGGACCATCCCCGCGGGTGCGGGGAGCAGTCGGGTTCGAGGCCCTCTTCCTTGAGCCAGTGGGGACCATCCCCGCGGGTGCGGGGAGCAGAACTCGGCCAGATCGTTGATCCGGTCGAAGGCGGGACCATCCCCGCGGGTGGCGGGGAGCAGCTGATCGCTCCGGCGGAGCGGGCCGTCGTCTGGGGATCATCCCCGCGGGTGCGGGGAGCAGTTGTCCGGCGGCACGGCGTTGTGGGCCTGGGTGGGACCATCCCCGCGAGTGCGGGGAGCAGTCCAGCCGGGTCAGGAGGCGGTGGTCGAGGTCGGCACCATCCCCGCGGGTGCGGGGAACAGCGGATGGCCTGCTCGCCGCCGATCTGGTCAAGGGGACCATCCCCGCGGGTGCGGGGAGCAGGTCGCGACCTGGGGGCGGGATGCGCTCCGGCAGCTCCCACAAGAGGCAGGAGCTAGCAACCCACTCGCCAAGCTTGCAGCGATCGACGAGATGAATCCGGTGCTCCTTCACCCACTGTTCCTTCGAGCGTGATCGGTTGGTTTCCGCAGGTCAGGTATGAACTCCGTGGTGATGCGGCAGGGATGATGCGTCGTGTCGTCGCCATCGTGGAGGGGCGGCTGATGCCGTCGGTGATGGTGTTGCTGGAAGGAAGCCGAGGAACACGCTGCCCGGCAGCAGGTGGGGGTGCTGCGCGAGCAGGCCGACCGTCTGCTGGCTGAATTGAACGAGGCACGAGACGGACTTGGCAAGAGTTGGTCATCGCCCAGCATTAGGTGGGCCGGGTCCTGGCCGGACGGCACGATGCCGAGTCCGAGCGGCAGGCTGTGCCGGTTGCTGTGGCGTCGCCAGTCGAGAACACCGCGGCGACGTCGGCTGTGGAGCCAGCCAGGCCCGGAATGATCGTCCCGCGGTGGAGACCGCCGCCCGGGCACACTGGCGGCCGACTACCAAAATCCTGTCGATGCTGGCCGATGCCTGCCACCACGGACAGCCGCCGATGACCTGCAAGCAGATCACCATCGCGATGGGAACGGGCTGGCCCCGTCCAAGATCTAGGGGGTGGTGGGCTCCGCCACTGCACCGTCATCCCGCGTTCGCCCACGAGGGTCCTACTCCGGCGCGCCGAAGGTAAGCAGCGGTACGTCGTACAGAGCGTGGTTCCGCGGCCGAGTCATGTTCGGGGAGACGACTTCGATGATGAGAAGCTCGCTGAGAAACTGGACCTTGGCGCTCAGGAGGTGGCTGGTGCGGCCGTCGGCCGATTGCGCCTTCAGCCCAGCGGAAACATGGATGTGCGGCAGAATGCTTCCTGTCTCCAGATCGTGGGCAATCGTTCCGGCGCCAAATGCCTCGACGTTGGTGACATGGGTCTTGGCCCAGACCGGAGCGTCCGGGTCTTCGAGTTTCTCGCAGGCGCCGACGATTTCGGCTTCGGTAAACGCCCCGATGAATGAGGGAATGTAGCCTTGCCGAACCTCGTGGTCACGGCAGAACGCCGAGAGCGCATCGAAGAAGTCCTCGCCGTGGTCGAAGGTGACACCAAACGTCCGGCCGGTGGTCAGTTCGTGGGCGCGCATACGGATCCTCTCTCTCGGGCGGAGCTGACGTATGTGGGTCAGCGCTCGAAGACGGTGAACTTCTTGTTGATCGTCTCGCGGTCCGCGTCTTGGGCGAGCAGCGCCTGGAGCAGTATGCGTGCCTGGTAGGGGCTGAGGTGGTGGGCGGGGATGAGCCCGCGATTGATCAGGTCCGTCTCCGAGCCAGGGAAGCCGTACGTTCCGGTCAGGACGGGGCCGTTGCCGATACGCGAGGCGAGAACCACGGGGATTCGCGCGGCGAGCCGTTCGAGGCTCTCAACGAGTCGCTGAGGGACGTGCCCAACGCCGAAAGCGGCGACGACGAGCCCATCGCATCGGCCGTCCCACGCATCGATGAGCGTGCCGTCGTCGCCGAGGCTGACCGTGTACAGGCCTACGCGCGCGTCATGACTCGGCAGTACCAGGGGATCGGATCGGCGGGGCAGCGGGGCAGCCAGCCGTACGCGGTTCTCGACGACCCGGCCGACGGGGCCTGCGCCGGGCGACGTGAAGGCGGCGGGACTGGTGGTGTGGGACTTACGGACATGGTGTGCCGTATGGATCTCGTCGTTCAGGACGACCAGCACGCCAGCGCCGCGCAGCTGCGGGTCGGCGGCAGCAAGGACGGCCGCGTACAGGTTGGCGGGTCCGTCGGGCCCGGCCATGATGGGATTGCGCATGGCGCCAGTGACGATGACCGGCTGCTCGTGACCATGATGGATGTCGAGGAAGAACGCGGTTTCCTCGATGGTGTCGGTCCCTTGCGTGATCACGATCCCGTCGACGTCGCCTCCGGACAGGGTCTTGTCGATGGCCGCGCCAAGGTCTGTTAGATCGTCGAAGGTGAGTGAGGCACCGGGCAACCGCCGGAAGTCGTGCACGTGCAGGTCGATGCCGTGATCCCTCAGGCCGGGGATGGCGGCAAGGAGGTCGAAGGCGGAAAGGGCCGGTACGACACCGCCGGTGGCCGGATCCGTGGTCATGGCGATGGTCCCGCCCAAGGAGTAGACCGCCACTGTCTTTACCGCGTCCACCATCGTCCCCATCTGCCATGTCGGTTCGGTCCGAGTGGGCCTTACGCGCAGAGATCGTCCCGTGCAGGCTAACGGGTCACCTCGTGGAGGGCACCGGACTCGGCTTCGGACCGCAACTCGGTGGCCACGTACGTGCAGGCGACGTTCAAGGCGTCAAGGCTGAGGTGACGGCTGCGGGGCCGGGCAAGAGCGGTGACGCCCTCCGCCGCGAGCTGTGCGCAGCGGCGTGCTAACCATGCGCGGTCCAGGTCGAGGTAGTCCGCGGTCGCTGCCAGACGTTGCCCCGGGCTTGCCCCGGCGTTGATCGCGTGGGCCTGGGCATGACCGATAACGTCCGCGAACGTGCGTAATGTATGGGCCCCCGCCGTCAGCGCAGTCTGCGGATGGGAGCCCGTGCGTACCCAGGTCGCGATGGCTGCCCTGTGACCGGGTACGAGTGCGAAGCCCTCTGTCTGCTGGAGGTCGAGTTCATCGGTCAGCCAGGTCGTCACGCTGTAGGACTCCATCAGCGCGATCGCAAGGAACAGCAGCACGCGCTCGTGGGTGGGCGACACGGCGACCTCCTGGCGGGGGATGCAGAAGGCGCGCCCGACTCCGTTGTGGGCCCTGCGGGGAGCCGTCTCCTGGAGATAACGGTGCTTGTGCTTGAAGATCAGCCACGTGGCCGCTTCCTCCCCACGTTGTTCGCGGGTCCAGAAAACTGGTTCGCCAGCCAGTTCGTCTCTCTGGTTGAGGATGAATTCGGCGCATGCATGCGACCCGAGGAGCATCTGGGACCCCTCGGTCAGGCTGCCCGGAGCAACAGGCCCGCCGTCTCCCCCGAGCACGCGCTGCGGTGGGAGAAGCAGTGTTTCCTGGAGCTCTGTGTCGTCGCTGAGGACAGCGGAGTCATAGCCCGCGACGGCCCACAGGATTCCATAGGTCAGCTCGTCGAGTTCGTATGCGGACGGAATGGCCAGAGGAGGCCTCTTCGCTGAGCCGCGGGCTGCTTCCCGTGCGTCCATGACGAAAAACTGCCGTCTCCCCTCGACGGTGCGGTGTGCGGCGAGCAGAGCTCTGAGCGGCATCCGGCTCCATGCCTCGGTGTCCCTGTTCGGCGCGAGCCACAAGGTGTTGTCATGAAAGGACGCAGCAGGTTCTGCGAGGACAGGGATCACCGTCAGGGAAAGGTTTTGGCCGGCAGGCATGAGCATCTGGCACACTCCGTCCTGAAGCATCAGATGGCCACCAGGACCGCCCATATTCGGTAAGGGCGGCTGGTCCGCGGCGGGCAGCGGGCTCACCAATTCCCCTGGTATTCCCAGGGCCTCGCTCCATTGGGCAAATTGGCGCCGGTCGCGGATTTTCTTTCGACCACGCTCCAGTCGGCTCACTTCGGCCTGATCGATGTTGACCAGCCGGGCCACTGCCGTCTGTGACAGTCCAGTGTGCTTCCGAAAGAGTTGCACGACCACGCCGAGGTCCCAGGCGCTGATCGCGGATTCGACGACCGGGTCCGCCCAGAACTCAGGCGCAGCCCTGGGCGTCATGCCGCTCTGACAGGGCCCGCACTGCGTTCCCGCGTTGAACCGGCTGAGCTTCGCACGGCACACCGAGCACCGGCGCTCCGTCTTGCCAGCCATCTCCACCTCGCCAGTACGTGATCAGGTGAGTCCTCAGCATGCGTAGGCTGCTGCAAGATCCACTCAACGTGTGTGTGGTTCTCGGTGACCGAGCCCTGGTCGCGGGTCCGTGCCGTCGGGCAAGACCCGAGCATTCCGTGACCAGGGCGGGCCACGCGAGTGCACCGCCCGGAACGGCAATACTGGGTTGCTCTGGGCGAAGCGGTTCTGGTAGCTAGGCCCTCGGACGTACTGGGAGGGCCAGCAGTTTTGCCTGCTATAGACCGCGCCTACGGCTTCTCGGTATCAGGGAAAAGGAGGGTCGGCTCGACCAGGATGTCGCGGCCGACCTCGCTCTTGTAGATCTCATCGACGCTTCCGAACCGGGCTTCGGTGTAATCGAGATCGAGCAAGGCGGCTGCCTGGCGGACCGATGTCTCGTCGGGTCCTTCGATCTCGACGAAGGTGGGAAGGTCGGGCCAGGTGTCGAAGTCGAAGACGACCTCACCCAGACGCCACTCCTCACGGTAGTTCTCCTGGTAACGGACTTCACGCAGACCGATGTGACGCAGAATATCGGCCATGGCATACAGATCGGTGACTTCCGTCTCGATCTCGGTAGTACCGTCGATCGTGGTGGAGTCGGTGACCTGCTTGAGGGTGAGGGTCGAGCGGGTGCCTTCATCACGGAGGCGGACCCACTGGCCATTGTCGAGAGCATCGTTCTCGAAGATCTTGCGGGTGAGGAGAGTCCGGGGGAACGCGCGGGTGGCGCCGAGGGCGGTCAGCTTGGACTGGAGGTCGGTGACGTCGACGGACAAGAACTTGGCCTCGTACTCGTGGTTCATAATCCTCTTCTTCGGTCTCGGTTTCGACTACTCAGCGGTGCGTGCTGCCAGGACAAGGCCCATGCGGTGTGTGTGGGCATGGAGTTGGCCGACATGGGCTTGCTCAGTGAACTCGTCCGTGCGCAGGGTGAGCAGGACTTGCCAGTCGGTGGCGAAGTGGCTGCTGAGCGTCTCGGGTGAGGTGTAGTGCTCGATGAGGTAATGGCGTTGTTCGACAGGCATCATGAATTCTGCGCCGAACAGGCCGCCGACACGGACAAGGGACTGCATGCGGGCTACAAAATCGAGGAGTGGGCGGTTGTGATTCGCACTGTAATGCCATGAGCAACTCGTCCACACGGCATCGCACTGCGGCCCCAAGAGTTCGGCCTGGAGGAAGTCCTCCTCCACGACCTGTACCCGGTCGTAGAGTCCTTCGATTTTCAGTCGGTCGATCAGCCCCACCGCATGAGCGTGGGTATCACTCGGAAGTATGACCTCGCCTCCGTAGAGGGCGACTGGATCGCGTTCGATGGCTACGACGCGGTAGCCAGCGGCGGCGAGGGGGAGTACGAACTTGCCATCACTCGCGCCGACGACTGCGACCGTGGCGTCAGCGGATGCGCGATCCTTCAACGCGGCGAGGAACTGAGGGAAGAACGTGAGGGTGTGTTCCCATAGGCTCCGGGTCTCCACAGTTGGCTCCTTCGTTCTCAGTGGAGAGAATGGTTTGCACGACCTGGTCAGGTCTGAGGCCCGTGGTGTCCACCTGTTGCATCGGGAACTGGGCATAGGCATCGGTAATCGCGTCTGCGACCTTCTCACCGAGCTCATCCCAACGGGAGAGAGATTTGGACCGTTGAGCGAGGCGGCGCTGGCGTTCGCCCTCACTACAAACCAACTGGTATGTGACGGGTTGCGGCAGGCAGCGCGGCAGGGTAACGCCAAGCCGGGTTCCGAAGGCGCGGTGAGTGGCCAAGCAGCGGGCGAAGTAGCTCTCCACGACGACCGGGACGCCATCTGCCAGATAGTTCTGGATCTCATCGGCAGCTGTGAACAGCGCGGAGAGGTAGAAACACATGCGCGCCTCGACGCTTCCCTGCATGTCGACCTGCCGTCGCAGCGACTGGTAGCAGAGCGGCACGGTTGGGACATGGACGGCCCCCCGGGCTGCCGCCAGCAGCGGTGCGACGGTCGACTTTCCTGTACCACGTAGACCTTCGAGGCTCTCAAACAGCGGCAGGTCAGGCACGGGTATAAACCACGTCCGGCACCGGGAGGGTGAGCTCGTCGCAAGCCGAAGGACGGTGGACGACACGGTTAGCGCCCTTTTCGTACCAGAAAGCGCGTGAATCCTTGCCCACGGCCTTGCAGGACATCGTGAGCGCGCCGCGCGGGTCGGACTCGATCCGCTCAATCGCTTGAAGCTCACTCCCCGGCCCACAGACCTCCGGGGCACCCTCCTCCGACAGATCCTCGTCAATGATCACCTCGATGGACAGCCCGGCCGCCTGGAGCTGCTCGCGTAGGCGGGCGTACCGAGTTGTATCGGTGACCAAGAGCTCAGGGTGTGCAGCAGCGTTGCCCACGGGCCGCAGGCAGTGCAGCTTCATCTGATACGCACCGAGCTCCTGCAAGGTGCGGGCCAGAGGCAGCACTTCGTCGATGTTCCGGGAGGTGACCGTCATCGTCGCCCCCGTCCTGACTCCGAGCTCTCGGGCGAGTTTGAGTGCGCTCAACGCGCTCCGGTAGCTGCCGGACTTGCGGATGTGGTCATTGGTCGCGCCGATGCCCTCCAGCGAAAACCGCAGCAGGTCAAGATACTGCGCGATCTCGGTAAGCCGACGCTCGATCCGGTAACCGTTCGTGCAGATCTCGACTTGCAGGCCCATTTCCTCCTTGGCGTAGTGGACGACCTGGGCGAGATCCTTATGGAGGAACGGCTCGCCGCCAAGCAACGTGACAGCCTCGGTGCCGTACTGGTTGCGCATCAGCCGGATGAGGTTAACCGCCTCGTCAGCGGTGAAGGCGCCGGCGTGTTTGAGCCGCTCGCCGTGGAAACAGTGCAGACACTGGAAGTTGCAGCGGTACAGCAGTTGCAGGTACAGCATGCGGATCCTGCGGATGCCGGTGACTTCGCCGATCACGATGGGCCCCCTGGGCTGGTTGGAGACCCGATCGTGGCGCAGCCGACCAGGACCTCGTTACCGCATACGCGGACGCCCCAAGACGTCCGGGGACGTTTTCACCATCGGGCGAAGCTCGCCAGGATCTCAAGGAGACCAGCCGTGTCCGACAGGTCCGGAAGGACCACGGGTGCTTCGGCAGCCGTCAGCTCTTCCTCGCTGTGGATACCGGAGGCGACTGCGATGATCCCTGAGCCTGTCGAGAGAGCTGCCTCGACGTCCCGCGGCGTATCACCAACCAACACCACAGGCACCTCCCCCCGCACACCGCGGAGTTGGTGGACACGGCTTCGGGCGACAGCTACAAGGTCAGCGCGATGTACGGCATCCTCCCCATAGGCGCCTACGGACAGGTCCAGCAGTGGGTCGAGTTCGAAAGCTGACAGCTTCACACGGGCGTTGGCCGCGATGTTGCCGGTCAGAACGGAGGAGATCCAGCCCTCCCGCACCGAGACGGCCTTCAGGACATCGCGCACACCGGGCAACGCCGTCCCCCGTGCGCGAAGGTCGTCGAAGCGCTCCTCCCCGGCATGAGCGAGGGCAGCCTCTATGGCAGTCCAGTCCGGGACGGGCAGTCGGTGCCGACAGAACATGTCACGCATGATCAGGCGATCCGTACGCCCTTCGGTGCGCGCCGCCTCGGCCGGCGGGAATCCCGCCAGCGCCGTGAAGGCACCGGCGTAGGTCTCCTTGCCCACCCCTGCGTTGTCGATGAGCGTGTGGTCGATGTCCCACAGGACGATGAGCCGCATATCGCCAGCGTAAAGACGCCGGCTGTGGTTCAGGCCCATCGAAGTGGCCCCATACCGAGCTTGCCCGCTCCTGGCCACCTGGGCTTGTATAGCCTGTGTGAACGAGCGACTTCACTCCGTACTCGCCCAGCGCAATGTTTCGCCCGAATCGCTGGCCGAAGTCTGCGAGGTAGACGCCAAGACCGTCAGCCGCTGGCTCAGCGGGCGCGTACCGCACCCGCGGCACCGTTTCCGTGCCGCTCAGCACCTACGCGTGGAGGAGACATTCCTCTGGCCCGTGGCGAAGTCCCGCACCGGCCAATCCGGTGCCGGGGTAGGCATCGAGCTCGTAGGCACTTATCAGAACCGGGCCAGCGTTCCGCGGGACGTGTGGCTCTCCCTGCTGCAAGGAACACAGGAGCAGATCGACGTCCTCGTCTTCTCAGGCACCTTCTTTGCCCAGTCCAATCCATATGTCGCCAAGATGCTCACCGAACGCGCAGCTGCCAGTGTCCGAGTGCGCCTGTGTTTCGGCGACCCTCGAGGGCACGCGGCCGCCATCCGGGGCCGCGAAGAAGGGATCGGCAACACTCTCGCCGCCAAGATCCGCGCCTCTCTCACCTACTACCGCCCTTTGCTGCCGGAGGCTGGGTGTGAGGTGCGGCTCCACGACACCACGCTCTACAACTCCCTCTTCCGCTACGACGACAACCTGCTGGTCAACCCACACATCTGGGGCCAGCCCGCCAGCGCCAACCCCTTATTCCACCTCAAGAAGGCGCAGTCCAACGGCTGGTTCGACAACTACGCTCAAAGCTTCGACGCAGTGTGGGCCGGCGCACGGCCCTGGAATCCCGATCAGGAGGAGACCGCCACACATGGGCAGGATTGAGTACTACAACGACCCCAATGCCCCCAAGGCCAACACCCTCATCCCCGCCAGCAACCTGCTCGTCGTCGATGACAGCGGCGCGATCCTTCTCCAGCGCCGCCGCGATACCGGCCAGTGGGCCCTGCCCGGCGGTGCCCAGGACATCGGCGAGACCGCCGCGCAGTGCGCGATCCGCGAATGCCGGGAGGAGACCGGCATCATCGCCGAGATCACCGGCTTCCTGGGGGTCTACACCAACCCCCACCACATCGTTGCCTACACCGACGGCGAGATCCGGCAACAGTACGAGAACACCTACATCGGGCGCCCAGTCGGCGGCAAGCCGACCATCAACGACGAGGCAGACGGTGTCCGCTTCGTCAAGCCCTCCGACCTCGACCAGTACGACATCCACGCCAGCATGCGCCAACAGATCGGCGATTACCTCGCCGGCACCTACCCCCACCTCGGCTGAGCCGCCAAGGCCGCCTCCACCCGCTCCACGGTCGCAAAGATTTCCGGCGACGCCCGCCGAATAAACCTGCCCACCACACTGTCAGCTCCGTAGCGGCAAACAATTTCCGTAACTCGCCGCTCAGCAGTCGTCTGCTCCCCGTTGGGGGTCGTCGTCATGTCACACCACACGAGAGCGTCCACCAGCAGCGGCTCGTCAAGCAGCGGGAACTCCTCCTCCAGTGCTTCCCTCAAGCCACGTTCTTCGGCCTCCAGCAAGGCAAACGAGTGGTTCGCCACCAACCGCACCAGCCGCTCATCAGCGCAATGCACGTCACGGAGAAACCGGGCACCGTCAAGCGGATGAAACCCGGTTGCCACGAGCCCAGGTGAATACCCAATGTCATGCAGAACTGCTGCCGCGCGCAGGAGCTCTGCAGAATCGCCAAGCAAGGGAGCCAGCTCTACGGCCCTTGCGGCCACACCCAGCGAGTGCGCCCAGCGTCGCGGCAAAGTTGACGCCAGTTCCGTCTTCGCCGTCTTCCAGGCCCACTCTGCGAGTTGCGAAGTCATAGCCAAGCCCGTTCCCAAAGCATCCGTATTCCAGTCACCGAACGACGGATACGCTCTCCTTCTGATCGGCCGACAGGCTCATCGCCACCACTACTTACTTTCTGCCGGACGGTAGCACTCATCACCGCGAATGCGAGGAGCAGTTGGCCGTCTCCAGTCACCGCGCCTCGTAGCTGGAGCCATCCCCTGTAGGTGTGGGGAACTCCTCCCGGACGACGCCTCGCTCGCGGCCGCCGGGGGCCACCCCGCAGCGCGCCAGGTTCAAGAACTGGTCCCCCGAGGCGGGACCATCCCCGCAGGGGCGGGGAGCAGCCGGGAGCAGTTGGGGCGTCGCACGGTGGAATCGGCCCAGACGGGACCATCCCCGCGGGTGCGGGGAGCAGAGCCTGACTACCCGGTACCGGGATGAGCACGGGGGACCATCCCCGCGGGTGCGGGGAGCAGGGGCACGGCCGTCGTGTACGAGAAGGCCAAGGGGGACCATCCCCGCAGGTGCGGGGAGCAGGTGATCGGGATATTCGACCGGGTAAGTACGCCGGGACCATCCCCGCGGGTGCGGGGAGCAGGCCACCGCCGGCGGTGTGCTGATGTATGCCGGAGGACCATCCGCGCGGGTGCGGGGAGCAGCATTGGACGTCGGCGTTCTCCAGCGGGTCTCTGGGACCATCCCCGCGGGTGCGGGGAGCAGATCGCATAACCGGCGGTGCCGGTTCCCAGAGTGGGACCATCCCCGCGGGTGCGGGGAGCAGGACACCCGGCTCGCCGAGGTCGACGTGCCCACGGGACCATCCCCGCGGGTGCGGGGAGCAGCGACCGGATACAAGCGGGGTGTGTACCTGCTGGGGACCATCCCCGCGGGTGCGGGGAGCAGTCACAGAGTCCAGCCCGGCAATCATCGCGTTCGGGACCATCCCCGCGGGTGCGGGGAGCAGGCGTCGCCGAGCGTGGACCGTCGCGCATGGTGGGGACCATCCCCGCGGGTGCGGGGAGCAGATCTATGACCCGTTGGAATGGAACCCGGGCGAGGGACCATCCCCGCGGGTGCGGGGAGCAGTACCGCGGCCGCGACCCCATCCACTTCCAGGCGGGACCATCCCCGCGGGTGCGGGGAGCAGGCGGTAATTCTGGCGTGGAAGCACTTCGGGTGGGGACCATCCCCGCGGGTGCGGGGAGCAGGCCAGCACCCAGCCGTCAGGGTCGTGGCGGCGGGGACCATCCCCGCGGGTGCGGGGAGCAGACCTGCGGCTACGACCACATGCACGCCGCAGTGGGACCATCCCCGCGGGTGCGGGGAGCAGGGCACGCTCGCGGTCGTCCCCGATTGGTGACAGGGACCATCCCCGCGGGTGCGGGGAGCAGCAGAGCATGTACATCGCCCGCTCCGGGTTCGTGGGACCATCCCCGCGGGTGCGGGGAGCAGACCGAGGTGCAGCTCATGGAGATCGCCTCCGCGGGACCATCCCCGCGGGTGCGGGGAGCAGGCCGCCTGACGCAGAATCTCGTCGCGATACCGGGGACCATCCCCGCGGGTGCGGGGAGCAGCACTGGTACCAGCTGCCGGTGTCCCCATCGACGGGACCATCCCCGCGGGTGCGGGGAGCAGTGTGACCTGCGGTGGTCGGGGTCATGGTCTGGGGGACCATCCCCGCGGGTGCGGGGAGCAGCGGGCGGCGGGTCACGACGATCCTGCTCCGGTGGGACCATCCCCGCGGGTGCGGGGAGCAGACGATGTGGCCCTCGGGGAGGGTGTCTGCGCCGGGACCATCCCCGCGGGTGCGGGGAGCAGAGGGGCCGTGCCGGACCGGACACAGCAGCGTGGGGACCATCCCCGCGGGTGCGGGGAGCAGAGGGTGCCCACACACGCGCTCTGATCCAATCCGGGACCATCCCCGCGGGTGCGGGGAGCAGAACCGTTCCGGCGGCTCGTGAGTCTGACCCTGGGGACCATCCCCGCGGGTGCGGGGAGCAGATCAGCGACGTTCAGCACTACGGGCGCCGTGAGGGACCATCCCCGCGGGTGCGGGGAGCAGTGAGCATCCTCTCCGAGCCGGGCGACCATGTTGGGACCATCCCCGCGGGTGCGGGGAGCAGCTGGAGACCGCAATGACCATCGTGAAGGGCAAGGGACCATCCCCGCGGGTGCGGGGAGCAGTAGCCGAAGAATTGGGAGTGGCCATTTCGTCGGGGACCATCCCCGCGGGTGCGGGGAGCAGCGGACACTCGGGTGAGTGTCCGGCCCCTTGGTGGGACCATCCCCGCGGGTGCGGGGAGCAGTTCCCGCATCGCTTCGTCGGACAGGCGGTTGTGGGACCATCCCCGCGGGTGCGGGGAGCAGGTCACCGTGCCCGAGATGGTCATGGCCGACCCGGGACCATCCCCGCGGGTGCGGGGAGCAGCTCAGCTTGGCCCAGGTCTTCACCGACGGCGGGGGACCATCCCCGCGGGTGCGGGGAGCAGAAGGGTGGGAATGCCGACGTCGCGGAGAAGGTGGGACCATCCCCGCGGGTGCGGGGAGCAGCTGCCGGAGCAGGTCGGCTTCGACTGGTCCCCGGGACCATCCCCGCGGGTGCGGGGAGCAGTCGGTCTTCACGGATCATGATGGTCTCCGGTGGGGACCATCCCCGCGGGTGCGGGGAGCAGGTTCGTCCTGGTGAGCTCCGCTCAGCGCGCCGGGGACCATCCCCGCGGGTGCGGGGAGCAGACTGCGTGACCTGCGGGTTCAGCGTGGGCAGAGGCCCGTTTCCCACACTTTCGCCGATTCCGGCAATTCGGTGATTTGGCTCATTATCGGGCCCGCCTACCGAAGCGGCGGCGCTTGGATGCCTTGCTCCAGCCTGGCTTCGGCACGCCGGTGGTCTGCTGTGCTTTGGAGTGGGGGCGTCGGATAAGCGTCAGACCCTCATGATCGATGGGGTGCCAAGCGTGGTCATGGGTGCGGAAGGTGAAACCCTGCTCGTTGTTCGTGGTGTGGGCGAGCAAGGAGCGGCCTTGACCCGCATATTGACGGACCTCATCCCACAGGGCGTCGCGGACACGGCCCGAGGGGTTGCCGATGAAGACCCCGGCAGAGATTTCCAGGAGCCAGCGGGTGAGGAAGCCGCGAAGGCCGGGCGGGCAGTTGGTCAGGACGATGACGGTCACCAGAAAACCTCGTCGCTGCCCGGGCCGTCGCTTTCGGCATAGTTGCGACCAGCGTGCACCTGGCGTCCACCGTCGCTGTGGAGGACGACGCGGTCCGTGTCGGGATCGACGGCCGTACTCCCTTCCGTGGCATTCGGCAGAAGCAGGGCTTTGATGTCGTCGACGCAGCGGTCCAGCAGAGACGTCTGGTTGATTCGGTCCCGCAGTGCGCGGCGCGTGCGGGCGCCGACGTCCTGGGCGTCTTCTGCGGCGACGTCGAAGGCGACGGGGATACCGATCTCGGTCTTGTACAGGTCGGCGATGTCGAGGACGAAGGACAGTTCGTGCCCGGAGTGGACGAAGCCCAGTGCCGGACTGCAGGCGAGGGAGGCCACGACGGCGTGGGCGATGCCGTACATGCACTGTGCGGCTGCCGTGACGGACTGGTTGACGGCATCACCGCTGGTGAAGTCGCCCGGGGTGTATCGGCGTCCACGCCAGGGGACACCGGTGCGGGCGGCGTGCTCGCGGTAGCAGTCCTTGACCCGGCGTCCCTCGCGGCCGAGGAGTTCCTGCCGGGTGAGACCAGCGGGGTCCTCGTCTGGGAAGCGCAGCCGGTACATGGCGCGTGCGACCGCGAGTCGGGTGCGGGGGTTGGCCCACTTGGCGGCCTGGGCTTCGGCGAGGGCGGCGGAGCGTGTCAGGGCGCGGCCGCCGGCGTAGTAGCGCACGCCGTGCTCGCCGACCCAGGCGACGGCTGCTCCGGTCTCGCCGAGGACGCTCATCGCCTGGTGGGTGATGCGGGTGCCGGGGCCGAGGAGGAGGGTGCCGATGGTGGCGGAGGGGATGTGGGTCGTTCCGTCCGCGTCTTCGGCGGTGATGGCGTTGGCGTCGCGGTGGACCAGGCACCGTTCCAGGTAGACGAAGGAGAGGCGTTCGCCGGTGCGGGTCAGGTGCCTGGGGGTGAGCGCGGGGCGTCGGCCGACGGTGGTCACCGGCTCACCTGACCGTCGTGGGGAGGGGTACGAGGGTCATCAGGCCGCAGCCGTATGCCTTGGCCTTGCCGAGGCCCTGGGTGAGGGTGGCGCGGCGCCGGTCGGGGTCGGTGACGGTGAGTCGGCCGTCGTAGGTGACGGTGACCAGGGTGACGCGGTGTCGTTTTGAGGTGTTGTCCGGTCCCTGTTTCGGGAAGGACAGGTTGCGCTGGTCGCGGACCATCAGTTCATACCGGTCGCCGTGGTGGGGCTACTTGTGGTGGGTGGTGCCACCGGGCAGGAGGCGTTTGTCCGGGGGCTTCTCGCAGATGAGGAATCCGCCGCGTTCTTGGCGTTGTGGGTTCAGCAGCCAGTCCATTTGGTGGATCGGGGTCAGGTGCGCGGTCCGCTTGGTCGGCTCGCCTTCCTTCCTGCGGATCTGGTGGACGGGGTTGGCGGTGAGGCGGAACGCCCACACGCTCCCCTCCGCCAACCGGTCGAGGAACGGGGTATAGGGGCGAGTCTGCCAGCCGGGGGCTTGCGCGGTGGCTGCCGCCGGCCAGCCGGCCTGCTCCACGAGGTGGGTCATGTCGGGCCGGTCAGGGCTGACGACATACAGCAGGACCTCGGCGGCCGCGTTGCGGTCCAGCCTCCACAGCACCCGCGACCCGTCGGCTGCGCCGCTACCGGTGCCGGTGCCGGTGGGCAGCAGGTGGGGGAACGAGGACATTACCGCCGCGTGCAGCGATTGCGGGGAGGAGAGCAGACGCCGGGCCCCTGGTCGCGCGGTGTTGAACCGGAAGCGGGACAGGTACATCAGTTGCTCTCCTCCAGTGCGGCGAGAGGGTCGTGCTCGGGCACGCGCATCGTGGCCATCGCGGCGGTGGCTTTATCGAGCAGCAGCGACGTCACTTATCGATGGGTTTGGGAGGCGCCCCGATCCACGGTCGGGTGATGTTGATGAGTTTGGGAGGCACCAGGTCTCTTGCCAGGGCAGCATCGGGATGCTCCTGGTGAAAGGTGCTGGTCATGCCGCAGATGTCGAAGGTCGAGCTGTACTCGGCGATCCGGCGTGACCACCGCGACGGTATGTCGATGCGCGAGCTTGAGCGCAAGTACGGCGTGACGTGGCGGACGGTGCGGAAGGCTTTGGACTCGGCCTGGCCGGAGCCGCGCAAGAAGCTCCCGCCCCGGGCCTCCTCCCTGGACCCGTTCAAGCAGGTGATCGACGAGATTCTGCGGGCGGATCTGGATGCGCCACGCAAGCAGCGGCACACGGTCACCCGGATCTTTCATCGGCTTGTCGAGGAGCACGGGGCGGACGTCTCCTACGGGATCGTCCGCTACTACGTCGCCAGCCGGAAGCCCGAGATCCTGGTCGAGTCTGGCAAGGCGCCACTGGAGGCGTTCGTCCCGCAGACCCACCAGCCTGGCCATGAGGCGGAGGTCGACTTCGGCGACGTGAGCGTGCGGCTGGCTGGCGAGCTGGTGACCTGCTACCTGTTCTCCTTCCGACTGTCGTATTCGGGCAAGGCTGTCCACCGCGTGTTCGCCTCGGCTGGCCAGGAAGCCTTCTTCGAAGGCCATGTCCACGCGCTGCGGACGCTGGGCGGGGTCCCTCGGGGCAAGGTCCGCTACGACAACCTCAAGGCCGCCGTCGCCCAGGTGCTGGGACTGAGCCGGGCCCGGGTGGAGACGGACCGGTGGATCGCCTTCAGGTCGCACTTCGGCATCGAGAGCTTCTACTGCCGGCCCGGCATCGAAGGTGCCCACGAGAAGGGCGGTGTCGAAGGTCAGATCGGCTACTTCCGCCGCAACCACTTCGTGCCCGTCCCCGAGGTCTCCTCGCTCGCCGAGCTGAATGAGATGGTCGACCAGTGGGACCGACAGGACGACGCCCGCCGCATCGGGTCGAGATCCAAGACGGTCGCGGAGTGCTTCGCATTCGAACAGCCGCTGCTGCGGCCGCTACCCGACGAACCGTTCGAGACGGGCCGGCTGTTCACACCGCGGGTTGACCGTTACAGCCAGATCCCTGTCCGCACCAACCGCTACTCAGTCCCGATCAGGCTGATTGGGAGACGGGTTCGGGTTGTGCTGCACGCTTCTCACCTGGTGGTTTACGACCAGAACGTGGAAGTGGCCCGTCATGAGAGGTTGATCGCCAAAGGCGCCGTCCGCCTGGACCTGGACCATTACCTGGAGGCTTTGGTCCGCAAGCCCGGTGCCTTCCCCGGCTCCACCGCTCTCGAACAGGCCCGTTCGGCCGGCAAGTTCACCCCAGTCCATGACGCCTGGTGGGGCCAGGCCAAGAAGATCCACGGCGAGCGAGACGGCACCCGGGCTCTGATCGAGGTCCTGCTACTGGGTCGGCACCTGCCTCATGAACATGTCGTCGCCGGCCTCGCTGCGGCCCTGCGGGCCGGGGCCATGACCGCGGACGCCGTTGCACTGGAGGCCCGCAAGGCAGCCCAGGCCGAGACTGAACCCGACCCCGGAGCAGGCCAGCTGGATTCCGGCAAGCCGCCGGCGACGGTGACGTCCCTGCACGAGTGGCGCCTGGCTCATCTTCCGCCGGACACCAGGCCGCTGCCCTCGGTGACCCCCTACGACCAGTTGCTCCGACGCCGCCGCGAAAGCGGCGGTGACCACCGTAAGGGAGAAGCTCAATGACCCTGCCCCGCCAGCGAGGCTTGACCGAGCAGGCCGCCGACGCCGCCATCGACAGTGCCTGCCGCATGCTGCGGCTGCCGTCGATCCGCAAGGAGTTCCCCGACATCGCCGAGCGGGCGCTGAAGGAGCAGATGAGCTACCGGGGCTTTCTCGCCGAACTGATGATGGCCGAGTGCGACGACCGGGCCCGCCGCCGCTCGGAGAGGCGGATCAAGGCGGCGAACTTCCCGCGGGAGAAGTCTCTCCGGGCGTTCGACTTCGAGGCCAACCCCAACATCGACGCGGCCACCATCCACACCCTCGCCAGCTGCGAATGGATCAAGAACGGCCAGCCGCTCTGCCTGATCGGCGACTCCGGCACCGGCAAGTCCCACATGCTCATCGCCCTGGGCACCGAGGCGGCCATGAAGGGCTACCGCGTCCGCTACACGCTCGCCACGAAGCTGGTGAACGAGCTGGTCGAGGCCGCCGACGAGAAGCAGCTGAACAAGACCATCGCCCGCTACGGGCGTGTTGATCTTTTGTGCATCGACGAACTGGGATACATGGAACTCGACCGGCACGGCGCCGAACTCCTCTTCCAGGTCCTGACCGAGCGTGAGGAGAAGAACAGCGTCGCCATCGCCTCCAACGAGTCCTTCGGCAAAGCGCACATGTTCCGGCGAACTCGTGCAAGGTGCTGCCGAAACTTCACGGGTTCGGCAGGCGTCCTTCGTCGACGTGGTCGGCGAGATAGATC